>JAYUCN010000798.1:0-8013 GCA_043740335.1 Planctomycetota bacterium | reverse complement strand
CGAACATCGCCAGGGTGCTCGACGCAGGGACAACAGCGGGTGACTCCGAAGGCGTCAGCCCTGGGAGACCCTACTTCGTCATGGAGTTGGTCAAGGGTATCCCCATCACCGACTACTGCGACACCAACCAACTGAGTCCCCGGCAACGGCTGGAGTTGTTCGTCAGCGTCTGCCAGGCTGTTCAGCACGCGCACCAGAAGGGTGTCATCCACCGCGACCTCAAGCCGGGCAACGTGCTGGTCGGCGAACGTGACGGCAAGCCCGTCGCCAAAGTCATCGACTTCGGCATCGCCCGCGCAGTCGTGCGCGACACGGTCGACGACAGCGTGCGCACCGAAGTCGGCCAGATGGTCGGCACGCCGGAATACATGTCGCCCGAGCAGGCCATCGGAGACGGTACCCGCGTCGACACCCGCACCGACGTCTACTCACTCGGGGCCATGCTCTACGAACTGGTGTCCGGGGCTTTGCCGTTCACGTCGGGACCGCATCGATCGATCGCGTTGGCCGAACTGCGGCGCCACCTGCAGGACGACGACATGCCGCGCCCGAGCACGCGCCTGCACGGCCTCGGTGAACTCGCAGCTGTCTACGCCTCGCGACGTCGCCTCACGGTCTCCAGCCTGCAGCGTGAGCTGCGAGGCGACCTCGACTGGATCGTGCTGCGCGCCATGGCCCGCGAACCCGAGCACCGGTACCCATCCGCGATCGGACTCGCCGACGACCTGCAGCGCTACCTCGACGGCCTGCCGGTGCTCGCCGGTCCGCCGAGCGCCTGGTATCACCTGCGCAAGTTCACTCGTCACCATCGCACGCCACTGTCGGTCGTGACACTCCTGCTCATCGCCATACTCGGCGGACTCGTCGGCACGGGCGTGGCGCTGGCGCGCGTGCAACGCAGCCAGCAGCGCTTCGACCTGCTGGCCCACGTCGTGGAATTGCGGCTGGCGAAGACCAGTGCGGCCGACCTCTACCTGTACCCGGCGTGGCCATCGCAGGTTGTCGAACTCGAAGCGTGGCTGCGCACCTATGGCGACCCGCTGCGCCTGGCCGTGCCTGATGCTCGCACCGCGATTGCCGAGCTGACGACAGCGGCGGCGTCACCCGATCTGTCGATCGCGACGGCCCAGTTCCTGCGCGAACAGCTCCAGACGTTCGTCGACGATGTGGGCCACTTCCAGGCGAACGAGGTCGCCGACGTGCGCACCCGCCTGCTCTGGGCGAGTCGCGTCGAGGAGCTGACCCTGCGCCACCCGCAGGCCCGACACACGTGGCAGGAAGCGCACGACGCGATCCGCAACGCCGATGGAACCACCGCGAGCTCGCTCTACGCGGCGATGCCGCTCGATCTCGCCCCGCAGGACGGACTCGTTCCCCTTGGCATGAACCCGCTGACGAAGTTGTGGGAGTTCTACGACCTGCGATCGGCGTTCGACGGCAAGGGCGACGGCGATCCGGGCGCCGTGGCGATCCCCACGATCGGCGACGACGGTGCGATCGCCGTCGGCGAGAGCACGGGCATCGTGTTCGTGCTGCTACCGGGCGCGACGTTCACCTTGAGCGCACAGAAGGACGATCCCGCGCAGGCCAACTACGACGAGGGCATGGTGCCGGGCGGGCGCACCTACCAGGTGACGCTGGCGCCGTTCTTCCTGGCCCGCCACGAACTGACCCAGGGCCAGTGGCAGCGACTCGCGGGCAGCCCATCCCCCAGCTATCACGGAGCGGGCGCGCCAACCGGTGGCACACCCGCGACGGTCACTCTGGCGCATCCCGTCGAGAACGTGAGCTGGGGCGAGTGCGACGCGCTGCTGCACCGGCACGGCTTGCAGTTGCCGACCGAGGCCCAGTGGGAGTACGGCTGCCGCGCTGGCCAGGGCACGCCATGGACCTTCGGTACCACGATCGACAGCTTGCGAGATCGCACGAACCTGCTGGACCAACGCGCGCAGTCGAACACCCACTGGCTCGGCGACGCGGTGCCGTGGGACGACGGCTTCATCGTACACGCGCCTGTCGACGCCCTGATCTTGGCAGCCAACCGCTTCGGCCTCTGCCATGTGCACGGCAACGTCGCCGAGTGGTGCCGCGACGGCAGCGTCGGCAAGCAGCCGACCTTCGCGCTTGGCGACGGCCAGTCCGCACCGGCGGGCGACCTCAAGCACGCGTTCCGCGGCGGTTCGTTCATGACGCCGGCCCACACCGCTCGCAGCGCGTGGCGCAATCCGGAAGGGCCGGAGTGGCGATCCCACGAACTCGGATGCCGCGCTGCGCGTCCGGTTTTGCGCCGGTGAGGCCCTTGATCAGGGCAGGGCAAGCGAGGCCCTGTGTGACGGCGAACCGGGTCCGCCCGCGACCGAATACTCCAGTTGGCCCGCAGTCAACGCGACGCTCGTGATCGCCCCACCGAGACGCAGCCACGTGTGCAGCAACCGCCCCGATCGATCGTGCAGCCGCACCTTGCCGTCGCGTGCACCCGATGCGAGCAGGTGCCCGTCGACCGACCACGCGAGGCAGGTCACCGCCGCCGTGTGGTCGAGCAGTGCCTGCGGCGACGCCGCGCCGTCGGGTGCACCCAGGAGGATCTTGCCATCGTGTCCGGCGCTGGCGAGCAACGTGCCGTCCGGTGCGAACGCGACGGCGACGGCAGGCCCCCCGTGGCGCCATGCCGTTCGCTCGGGAACGAGACCGGGTACGGAGAGCAGATGCACGCAACCGTCAGCACACGCAGCGGCGGCCCGCGGTTCTCGCGGCGCCAGCGAGACCGCATAGACGAGATCGTCGGCGACGCGCCTTCGTGCGAGCACATGTCCCTCGAGGTCGAGCAGCGTCACCTCACCGCTCTGCGCCGGTGAACCGCCACCGACGAGCAGGATCGCGGGTTCGTCATCGAACGCGGCGCGGCCCGCGAGCGCGAACGGGCGCACGCCCGGATCGGCGACGAAGCGCAGTCCACCAGGCACGGACTCGAACACGCCCGCCTGCGAGCAGGCGAACACGCGCTCCCCCACCGCCGTCGTTGCCGTCACCGGCCCCACGTGCGCCGCGGGCCCTGCCGCACAGCCACACAGCAAGGCCAGCAGCCAGCCCGACCTCATGCGCGCAGCACCTCGTGCACTGGTTCGGCTTCGTCGGCGACGAGCCGGACGGGCCGGCCGTCCCCGGTTCTCAGCACGAGTTCCTGATCGATGCCGAGCGCAGCGACGAGCGTCGCGAAGACCTCGACGGGCGCAATGGGTCGTTCCGCCGGTTCTTCACCGCGCGCATCGGTGGTGCCGACGACCGCGGGCCGGATGCCTGCCCCGTAGAGCAGCACGCTCTGCGCGCGCGGCCAGTGGTCGCGCCCACCGAGCGGATTGAGCCGCGGCGTGCGGCCGAACTCGCTGGCCAGGCACACGAGCACCGAGTCGTCGAGTTGCTGTTCGCGCAGATCATCGAACAGCGCCGACAGCGCTTCGTCGAGCGCCCGCAGTTTCGGCGGGAAGCCGTAGGTCAGCGCCGTCTTGATCTGCTGATGGTGATCCCAACCGGTGTCCGTCACGAGCACGGTGCGCACGCCGCCCTGCACGAGCCGCCGCGCGAGCAGGCAGGACTGGCCAAGACGGTGGCGCCCGTAGCGTTGCCGCAGTTCCGCAGGCTCAGCCCCGAGGTCGAACCAACGTCGAGCCGAAGGGTCGCCGGAAAGCCGGGCTGCCATCGCGACGAAGTGATCGCGTTCTGCTTCCCTGCTGCCGCGCGGAGCCCCGTCGAGCGCATCGACGGCCGCCCGCAGTTCCTGCGCGCGCACGATCGCGTGGCGCGGATCGGCTTGCAGATCGTGCACGGCGAAGTCAGCATGCCCGGGGTCACCGCCGACGGCGAACGGACCGCGCACGGCCGGCAGGAAGCCAGCGCCCGCGTACTCGACACCCTGCGGAATCGCGACATATGGCGGCAGCACCGCGCCTTCTTCGTGACCGAACACGGCGCCGAGCGCAGGATGCACGAGCACCGGCGACGGCCGATGGCCCGTCAGCAACAGGTGCGAACCGCGGTCGTGGTTGCCTTCGCCATGCGTGACCGACCGCAGCAAGGCACAGCGATCCAGCCGCCGCGCGAGTTCGGGCAGGTGCTCGGAGATGAACACGCCGTCCACCGCACTTCGCAGCGCACCGAGGTCGCCGCGGACCTCGGCGGAAGCCTCCGGCTTGCCGTCGAAGGTGTCGAGGTGCGACATGCCGCCATCGAGCCAGATCAGGATCAAAGACCGCGGCCGCCGCACCGGCGCGTTCGCGAGGGCTCGCGCAGCGAACGGCAGGGCGCCGAGACCAGCGAGAAAACTGCGTCGATCGAGGTTCATCGGCGGTGGCCGAACTCGCGTCCGGTGAGCAAGGCGTAGGCGAGATCGCGGAACGCGGGGAGATCCTGCGCGGCAAGCGGCTGGAAGCGATCCGCTTCGTCCGCGCGCGGCGAACGCGACAGCACCGTGCGCCACAGTTCGACGAGGCGTTCGTGCGGCGTGTTGCACAGTTCGTACGTGGCGTCGATGGTCGTGCCACCCGCGGCGAGCAGTTCGTGCACGAGCGGACCATTGCGCAGCGCGAGCTCGCGCGCGAGGGGACTGGACGGCAGCGAGGCCCGACCCGGCCAACCGACGACGGCCGCCAGCGCCCGCAGGTACGCATCCGGTGCCAACGGCCGCGACGCGCGCGCCGCGAGGTGCGCCGCATCGGGCCCGTCCGCCATGGCACCCGGTGCTGCGTAGGCCGCCGACGTGAGGAGGAACGTGAGCAAGGCTGGCAACCGGCCCTCGCAGCGATCGAACTCCTCCACGAGCGCATCGAGCATGCCGGCCGCGAGCGGCGGATTGCCGAGCCGATGGTCGTCGAGCGGTTCGACAAGGCCGCGGCCGAACACGACGGCGAACACCCGATTGCACGCGTTGCGCGCGAACGCGCCGTGATCCCGGCGCAGCAGGAAGTCGGCGAGCTGCGCGCGACCGTTGGTTGCGCCCGGGCCACCCGACACGGTCGGCGTCAGCGACAGGAAGCGCGGCTCGACGCGTTCGCCGCTGTCGACCGCGAACATGGCCCCCGCCGTCATGCCCCCCGCCCCATCGGGTCGGGGCGACGCGAAGCAGGCGCTGAACGCGAGGTGCTCCTCGCGGCGCCAACGATCCGACGGATGGTCGTGACAACGCGCGCAGCCGATGCGCATGCCGAGCAGCGTGCGGCCGGCGTACTCCGCGCGATCGCGCGGATCACCAAACCGGTCGAGCCCGCCCAGGTCGTCGAGTACGACGCGCCGCCCGAGCACTGGCAGGCTCTCGCCATTCGCGACACTCGCGACGAACGCCTCGCGCCAGCGCGCGGCATCGGCCTGCTCAGCCCGTTCCTCGCCGGGCTCCGGCAGCTCGAACCAGCGCGCGAGATGCGCGCCCCAGACTTCGGCAAACTCGCCCCGGGCCACGAGTCGTGTGACGGTCGCCGGGACATCCGGCCGCGCCACGAACGCATCGAGTTCCTGCGGGGTCGGCGGGCGACCCACCAGATCCATGTGCAGGCGACGCGCAAGTTGCAGGGCATCGACAGATGTCGCTGGCAACAACCCCAGCTCGGTCAGGTGGGCGAGCCACGCGCGATCCAGCGCGTGGGCCGGACGCTGCGGCAGGGCGGCGATCGGCACGGCGAACGGTCGCAAGATGCGCGTCACCGCCGTGAGGTTGCCGAAGCGCGCCATGAGGTGCGCCTGCCCCGGACCGCGCTCCGCGACGCGACCGTCGGCGTCGACGTCGACCACGGTCGGATCCGTCGACGAGAACAGCGCCGTGTCCGTGACGTCCTGCACCACGTCGCATGCTTCCGCCGTTGCGTTCGCGAGCATGCGAAAGGTCGCCTCGACGACGACACGTTCGCCCCGCACGTCGACGTGCAACGCGTGCAGGTGTCTTGGTTCGCCAGCACGCCACGGCGCCCCCGCGGCAATCCAATCGCGCAGTGCGCGATGCGCCGCGCCATCGCGCACCACGCGACGTCCGCCGCCGTGATCGAGGCCACCGAGCGCTTTCTGGAGGAACAGACTCAGGTCCGCATCGCGAAGGTCAACACGGCGCCCGCCCAACTGCGTCGTGATGGCCGCGTAGTCGGCCGCTGGATCGCTGCCGAACAACGACAGCTGGAAGCCCGCCCGCCCCGTCGCACTGCCGTGGCAATAGGCCGACGAGCACCCCTGCCGCTGCAGGATCGGCAACACGTCGTGCGTGAAGTCGAGGCGTGCCGGTCGTGCCGCCGGCGAGAGCAGGCTGGCAGCGGCCACCAGCCCAAGGCTGCACACGAAGCTGCGCAGGAAGCTGCCCAATGCGGCGTTCACTTCGGTCCGTGGTTGTCGACCCAGGCCTTCGCGCGGCGCTTGCTGTCGTCGTTGCCGAAGTCGAGGCTGAGTTGCAGTTTGAACATCTCCACCGCCTGCGTGCGCAGGGTCGCGTCATCGCCGACGCGCTCGTCGACGGCGGTGAACACGGCGTCGAGTTCGTTGGCGTCGGCGGCCTTCTGGATGGCACGGCGCAGCAACGCGCGCAGGGCGTCGTCCTCGGGCGCCTTGCCCTCGCGCGGCTTTTGCGCGGCGTCGGCCTTGGGCGCCTTGCCGTCCGTCTGCATCTCGCCACGAGCGGGGCGTCCCTGCATGCGGCCTTCGTCGGTCTTCTCGACGCGCTGCAGCAGCAGGGCCTGTTCGATCGCGAGCGCCCGCAACCGCTCGGGGTCGCGCGTGAGGCGTTCCTCGAGCGCGGCTCGCAGGGCCCGCGCATCGGTCGGAATCTTGCCCGTGACCTCTTCGACGAGACTGCGCAGGCGGCCCAGATCGGCGCGCCCCGTGTCCGTGAACGCAACCGAGCGCACGACGATGCCGTCCATGGCGAGTACGAGCGTCAGCGTCGCCTGGCGATGCAGCGCGTACCCGCCGGGGCCGTCGATGCCGTCGGGACTCACGAGGATCGGCCGGTACATCTGCAGCGCGTCCGAACTGCGCTTCACGGCGGCTTCCGCCTCGTTGCGATCGGCGGCGATCCGGATGGTGTGGGTCTCGAGCTCCGTCCACGCGAGCTGCACGGCGAGCCGATCGAGGCCCGTGATCATCGGCGCCGTGTTGCGCGAGAGGTCGTGCACGAACAGCAGGACACCGGGCCCCTTTCCGAGTCGCGCTGCGGCGTCGAACTCGACGCCGGCGAACGGCCCCGACGGCGCATAGACCTTGCAAGCAGGCAGCGCGCCGCCGGCGGGCGGGCCGGAGACGAGATCGACCGGCGGCGACTGTTGTGCTGCGACCGCCGAGATCACAAAGGACAGGACGAGGGCCGTGGACCGGAACAGGCACGCGCAGCGCGATGGGAGCCTCATAGACCACCATGCTACCGCGCCGCTGGCTGCCACCTGCCACGAGCGGACCTGATCGGCGAACGGCTCTACTTCTCGCTGGCGGGCTTGATCTCCTTGCCCTCGGCGTTCCGGCCCGTCAGGGCCTCGCGGTCGATGCGCAGCCACCAGTCGCCATCGCTCCAGGACCACTCGGTCGGGAAGTCAGACACCTTGTGAAGGTCTTGGGGATCCTGGGATGCGAGCGAGCGGCGGATCTGCGCTGACAGACGGTCGAGTCGCAGCTCGCCATCCAGTGACATCTGGACCGTCGCCGTACCATTCGCCGTGTCGACCTGTCGCGACTTCTCCTTGATCGCGTTCGCCTTGATGGCGCCGAGCCCGTACAGGACCAAGTACTTCGGCAGCGTGATCTTCCGCCGGTCGCGCGCATCCGACAGTGAGTAGATTGCGGGCCAGTTCTCCTCCTGGCGAAGTCTCGCGTATTCCGTCGTGCGCTCCGTCAGCCGGGCTTCATAGAGGGGAACCCCGCCCATCCAGCGACCCCATGGCAACAGGGCGACACAGGTGGCAATGCCAGCGAGCAGGAGCCCGACGACCACTTTGTTGCTTGAAACACTCATCGAACGACACCCTCCTTGGCGGGCGACCCAGACACGTCGAA
>JAYUCN010000797.1:0-3311 GCA_043740335.1 Planctomycetota bacterium | reverse complement strand
GGCCCGTGGCAGCCGAGCGGGTCGGCAGCCATCCTCGCGTAGTCGTCCCCCATGGCCCAGGTCGTGCCGCGTGGGGTTTCGAACAGGCACGAGAAGGTGAAGGCGCCGCCGCCCACCACGATGGCAATCGGCAGGAGCAGCAGCAGCCGGTTGCATCGACGCGCAGGGATGGTGGCCATGGTGACGAAAGACGAGGATGGCAGACGGCATCATCGGCTCACCGCCACGTTCATCAGGCGCAAGGGACAACGCGGAACCGACCGATCAGAATCTCGCATCGCTTCGTAGCCTGGTCAAGGCGCCCGATGGCTGCCCTGGCTGCCCGATGGCACCTGTGACACCTTGCTTGCTTCTCGTCACTTCCTCGGATGCGTCGCCTATCAGCGCCGCACGAGCTGCGCGATCGCCCAGCCGAGGAAGATCAGCGCCGCGAATGCCGGAACGCCGAGCCCGGCGACCGCGCCCGTGACCCAGGTCCCGCTGAGCCGCCAGGTCCACGACGCACCGGCGATGAAGCCAAGGATGCCGAACAACACCCAGTACGGGGTGAAGGCCACGTCGCGGATCGGTGGCTCGCCGCGCCGCACCAGCCGCACGTTGCGCAGCCCTTTGGCTGCCATCTGCACGAGGGCAGCGATCATCGATCCGATCACGCCAGTGATCATGCCCGCGAATCCGCCCAGCAAGACCTCCATCAGTCGACACCTCGGTGTTCCGGGCCGGGCGGCTGTGTCGCGACGACACGGCGATGGCCGCCAAGAAGGAGTCGTAGTTCGTCGAGCCGGTCGGCAGTCAAGGATCAGTGAAGATCCGTCTTCCAGTTGTACGAGTACGGCCGCCAGACGCTGACCCTCTGGTACGTTCCGAACTCCTCGCCGACGGAAAGAGCACCACTGACGGCACTGACGTCGAGCGCTATGCCCTTGACGAAGCCGAAGGCAGGTCCGAGCACGAAGCCGACCGGGGCCGTGAAGATGGCGACCATCCAGGTGTCGGCGGAGTCGGGCTTCAGTTGGTTCTTGTGGATGATCTCGCTCGGCAGGTCGACGAAGCCGGTGAACGCACCGGTTACGACTCCCGTGATCGTGGCGCAGCCCGGCAGCAGCGCGGCGATCGTGAGCATGCAGATCCTGCCGAGGCTGCCGAGACCGGGATGCCAATTGGGCCTGTCGTTCATGTGTGGTCGGGGCTGATGGTCCTGGCGGCAGCGTAGTATCCCGCCAACGATGGCGTGTAGGGAAAAGAAGCCGCTCCCGGACCACCGGAACCCATACTGCCACCGTCCTCCGGCTTCGTCGAGCCTGTCGTCCTGTCGTCGACGGCGACTGCATGCTCGGACCTCGTCACTTCTTCGGATCGAGAACGACGAGCAGGTCCTGCGCCTTCACCTGCGCCTTCACGTCGGTGCAAAGCTCGCGCACCGTGCCCGCCACCGGCGCGCGCACGATTGTCTCCATCTTCATGGCCTCGAGCGTCAGCAGCGGCTCGCCCGCCCCCACCGCCTGCCCTTCGCGGCAATGCAGCGCGATGACGCGCCCCGGCATCGGCGCCCCCACTTCGCCCACCGCCGCGGGATCGGCGCGGCGGCGCGTCTCGGTCTCCTTCTTGAGCGAACGATCGAGCACCGCGACCTGCCGGTTCTGGCCGTTCAGCTTGAAGTAGACCGTGACGTGCCCTTCCTCGTCCGGCTCACTCTTCGCTTCGAGCGCGATCACGAGTGTCTTGCCGGGCTCGATCTCGATCCAGACTTCCTGACCCATCTCGAGCCCGTAGAAGTAGACCAGGGTCGGCAACAGCGAGACGTCGCTGCAACGATTCTGGAAGGCGAAGAAGTCGTCGAGCACGCGCGGGTAGAGCGCATAGCTGACGACGTCGCGCGTCGCCGGTTCGCGTCCCATGCGCGCGGCGACGTGGGCCGTGGCCTTGCCGAAATCGAACGGCGGCATGCCATCGCTCGGGCGCCCGGTCAGAACGGGCAGGCCCTTCAGCACCGCCGCCCGCAGGTCCTCGGGGAAGCCGCCCGGCGGATGCCCGAGGTAGCCCTGGAAGTACTGCACGACGCTCTGCGGGAAGTCGAGCCGCTTGCTCTCGAGCAGGACCTTCTGCCGGGTCGCCTCGGTCGACGTCACCAGATCGCCGCGCATCAGGAGCAGATCGTTCTGCACGAGGAAGATCGCGAAGTCCCCGACCATCTTCGAACTCGGCGTCACCTTCGGAATGTCGCCGCAGAGCCGGTTCACCACCGCGAACGCGTGCTTGACCTCGCCCCAACGGTGGATGAGTCCGAGCGACGCGACCTGCGGCCGCAGGTTGCTGTACTGGCCGCCCGGGATCTCGTGGTAGTAGACCTCGCTCGTGCTGCTCTTGAGCCCGCACTCGAACGGCGCGTAGTACTCGCGCACGGCCTCCCAGTAGTCGGCGAGCGGTTGCATGGACTTGTTCGTGAGCCCCGTCTCGCGCGTGTGGCCGCGCAGTGCGGCGATGAGCGCGTTCATGCTTGGCTGCGAAGTCAGGCCCGCCATCGGGGCGAACGCCACGTCGACGATGTGCACGCCGCTGTCGATGGCGGCGATGTAGGTGGCGATGCCGTTGCCCGAGGTGTCGTGCGTGTGCAGGTGGATCGGCAGCGACGTGACTTCGCGCAAACGCGAGATGAGCATGCGCGCGGCCTGCGGGCGCAACAGCCCCGCCATGTCCTTCACGCACAAGATGTGCGCACCCATGCCTTCGATGCGCCGCGCCAGCTCCACGTAGTACTCGACCCCGTACTTCGTGCGCGCCGGGTTGTCGACGTCGCCCGTGTAGCACACCGCGACCTCGGCGACCTTGCCCGTGTGCAGCACGCGCCGCACCGAGACTTCCATCGAGTCGAGGTCGTTCAAGCTGTCGAAGACGCGGAACACGTCGATGCCGGCCAACGCCGCCTCGTCGATGAAGCCCTCGACGACGTTCTGCGGATAGCTCGTGTAGCCGACCGTGTTGGCGCCGCGCAGCAGCATCTGGTGCAGCACGTTCGGGATCGCGCGCTTCAACTGCTGGAGGCGGTCCCACGGATCCTCGTCGAGGAATCGGTAGGCGACGTCGAACGTCGCGCCGCCCCAGGTCTCGAGTGAGAACAGCGGGTGGCAGAGGAACGCCGTCGCCGGGGCGATCGCCAGCATGTCCTTCGTGCGCACGCGCGTGGCCAGCAGCGACTGGTGCGCGTCGCGCATGGTCGTGTCGGTGAGCAGCGGCTTGTGCTGGCGCTTGATCCACTCGACGACCTTGGCCGGGCCGCCCTCAGCGAGGATCTGGGCCGTGCCCGGTGGTGG
>JAYUCN010000796.1:0-3315 GCA_043740335.1 Planctomycetota bacterium | reverse complement strand
CGGGTGGGAGGCGGGCATCGACCTGCATGGCACGGGCCTGATCGACGATCTGGTTGCCCAACACACCAAGGTCGACTTCGCCGTCGCGGTTACCTCGGAGGCGTTGGCATCGTTCGTGTGCACGGGCACGAAGACCTACCTGCAGGTCGTCGCCTGGAGGCAGGCGGACGCGACGCCTGGTGGACGCCTGGACGACAGCGCGGAGAGCAACATCCTGTTCCAACTGGTCGGTGTGCCAGTCGCGATCACGGACGAGACGCTGTGGCCGCTCACCGTCACGATGGCACCGCAATGGTCCACGATCGGTTGGAGCAGTGAGGAGCACTACTGGGTGACGATTCGCCTGGTGATGAAGGAAACGAACGGCATCCCGATCGCCGTCTCCGATCCGGTCACGATCGCGACGACGTTGTCGGTCTCCCAGCACACCATCGACTGGCCGTTCCTGCGCAGCTACCTCGATCCGAGCACAGGGGGCCAGCCCTTGCCCAGTGTGTCCTTTCCGATTCCGCCCGGCACCAACCCGGGCGGTGGCGTCGTCGGTGTGATCGCGCGCATCAAGGTCCCGCCGCCGCCGCCGCCGAGTGGCGTGCCGTCGCCGCACGACGCCGTCGTCGGACCCGACTCCATCCGAATAGTGCCACCGCAGTGAGCAGCGCAGCGAGCGCGAGGATCGGGGCTTGGGCGGGCGAGACCGCCGCTGGCGCGACGATGCGTTCGGCGCCCCAACCAAACAGCGTGATCTGACCGGCGCGGAACGCCTGCGCCGGGTCGCCGGCGGCCGCAGCGATCCGCGCGAGCCGCAGGGCTTCGTCGGGGCTGTAGCCAGCTCGCATCGCCGCGGTGAACGCAGCGCCGACCTCCAAGTGCAGGCTCAGGCGCAGCGGTGCCGCGCTGGCGACCACGGCGTCGGCACCGGCGAACAGAAACGCGCCGGCGAGTGTCGCGGCGACGTCGTCGTCGCCCATGCGCACGGGCCCCCGGGCTGCAAGGCACGCCGCGATGACGACGAGTCCGTGTTGGGGCACCGCGGTGATTTCGGTCGGGGTCAGAGTACCGGCAGGATGCTCCGCATCTGGCGAGAAGCCAAGAGCGGGAGGCAAGCCGTCGACCGGTTGCTCGCCGTGGGCGAGCAGGATGGTCAGGTCGTGGCAAGCCGTGCGGCAACTGTTCCGCCAGGCGGCAACGGTCGCGGCGGTCTCGACATGGCAGGCCGCGCCAGGCGGCAGGTTTGCCAGCCAACGCTCCCAGCCTTGGCCGGCCAATGCCGCCGAGTCCGCGATGCCGTTGCGCGCGGCGAACCCGGCCGCCGGCGTCAAGGTCGCAAAGATGCGGGCGACCAGCTCCCCGCCCACGGGCGTCGTCGTGGTCCCGCGACGCAGGACCGTGAGCAGCGGCAAGGATGCGGTCGTCGCCACGGCGAATCGTTCGCCGAGCAGACGGCCGTGCTCCCAGGCGAGGCATTCGAACGGCACGCCGCCGAGCAGATTGCCGCCCGTGATCGTCACGTGATGCCACGAGTCGAGCACCCGGCGGATCGAAGCGGGCAACAGCGCCGCTGCCAGGTCCTCGCTCCGTGCGCGCACGGCGTCGAGCGCCGCCGAAGTCGGTGCCTCGTCGTCGAGCGATCGCAGTTCCTGTTGCAGCGCCTCGACGCCAAGTCGCAGCTCGCTCGCGCGCTGCAACCGGGCGTGCACCACCTGGCTGCGATCGATGGCGAACACGTGCGACTCGTTCCAGGCCGGCACGAACACCAGAGCGCCGTGTCCCGCCGGCAACAGCTGCGCACGCAGGTCGGCCAGCGGCAACGGCACTGCGCCACGAGCGCGGCTCACCGTCGTGCAACACTGCACCAAGAACACGTCCTGCAGGCCGCGCTCCGGTCCGTGCAAGGCCGTTGTCACGGCGACCAGCTCGGCCAGGATGCGCAGTCGCGAACCAAGCCGCAGGAATCCCGTGCTCTCCTGTTCCCAGGACACTTCGCGCCACTCGGCGATCATCTCCTGCAGCACGTCGCGCAGGGTCGCCTCGTGTTGCGCGAGCGTCGCGCGATCGGCACCGGTGCCGCGCGCGAGTTCGGATGCGATCGGCGCCGACGACCAGCGGCCGCGACGTGACGGTGATCGCGCCGCGGCCCGCTGCAACAACGCCCGGGCGTCGTCGTGGTGTCCCTTCCGCAGCGCCAGATCCGCACCCCAGATCGTCAACAGCTCGGCGTGGTGCGGGTCCAGCTTGGGTGTCGCCAAGAGTTCCGCGATACGCTCGATCGTCGCGTCGATCCGCGTCGGGTGTCGTTGGGTCGAGTGGTAGTCCGCCGCGACATCGTGGACCCGAAGCGTCGTGCGTTCCTCGCTCGACAGTGGCCGTCCATCCAGCTCTCGGCGCGCCACGAACCGGGCATTTGCCGCGCGGGCGGTGTCGAACTGTTCGCGGGCCGCGAACAGGTCGAGTTGGCGCAGCAAGACTTCGAACTCGACGAGTGCCGCCGTGGGATCGTCGCGCGCGGTCGCCACCAACTGACTCACCAGTGAGCTCGCCTGCTGGAGGCAGCGGGTGGCCTGGTCGAGTCGACCCAGCATGACGTTGACGCTGCCGCGCTGGGCGAGCAGCTGGGCCCGTTGCAGCGGGGTGACGGGCGTCGCCTCCGTGACTTCGCAGGCGCGGTCGGCTTCGGCCAGTCGCTGCAGCTCGGCCAGGCAGTCGATGCGCAGCCGGCGGCGGTCGAATGCGCGGTCGAGCGCTCGCGGTGCCAGGGCTGCGAAGGTGTCGAGCGTGACGATGGCTCCTTCGCAGTCGTTGCCGGCGGCGAGGTAGGTGGCCGCCTCGTATGTGAACCACTCCACCAACCCCGGTTCGGTAGCGGCGACGGCCGCGAGTACCGGCGCTTGTGCCAGAACGCAGCGGCGGCGCTCGGCGCCATGAAGGCAATCCGGGTGGCCGCCTTGGAAGGCGACACCGACCGTTCGCAAGTACTCGCCGTGTTGAGGTGGGCGCAGCGCTGCGAGCGCTTGTTGCATGCCCGCCGCGACGTCTGCTGGGGTCGTCGACTCGAGCCAGGGCAACGAGATCGCACCAGTGACCTCGGTCTGAGCCTGTGCGGCCGGCGCCGACCAGGCGCCGAGCAGCAGCAGCAGGGCCGAAGTCGCCGGGCTTCGCCCGCCGCGTCGCCGCGGCGTCAACGCCACGTCTCGGCCCACGCCGAGGTGGTGAGCACGCGATTCGAGGAGTCGATTGCGTTCACGCGCCAACGGAAGCGCTGGGGCAGCTGTGATCTCTCTGATGCTGAGGGCGACCATCGCGTGGTCGTGAGGATAC
>JAYUCN010000795.1:0-3315 GCA_043740335.1 Planctomycetota bacterium | reverse complement strand
GGTGCCGGCACGCGCGGGGGCCGCGGGTGCTCAGGCTCGGACAACGAGCCGCAGACAGTAGTGCCTTGGCGTCACACAGGCCACACGACGTGGCGCAGGACCACGCGGCTTCTGGCGACAGCTCATGGCCCCGTTCGCCGGTGCCACGGTGCCGCGACCGCTGATCTAGAACGTCCCGCGGCGAAGGGCCGCGAGGCCGAGCCAGCGTTCGCACACGGCCAGCGCGAGGAGCGCCAGCACGGCCCAGCATGCCCAGTCCGGCGCCAACGACACGACGGTGCGCTCGAGGGCCGGTGGCGGCACCGCGACCGGCGCATCGTGCGGTGCCGGCGGCGCCCCGGCGAGGCGCGTCAGCAACGACACATCGCGCGGGGTGGGCGCCATGGGTGCGACCGCGGACTCGCGCAACAGCGTTGCCGGGGCACGCAGGCGCGCGGCGGGCAGCACACTCTGGATCCACAGCGCGAGACGCGCCGGGAAGGCGTCCGCGGCGCGGAACTCATCGCCAGCGTTCCCGCACAGGTCCGCCGCGAAGGCGCCGACGCGACCCAGCCCGCGGTTGCCGTAGCACAGCAGCGGCCAGCCGGTGTCGCCGGCGACCAACAGCACCTGCGCATCGACCGGTGCGGTGCCGGCGACCGCAGCGCCGAGCGTCGGCCAGGCCGAGGCCGGGTGCGGTGCGAGCAGCGGCGAGTCGGCGACGGCGCGCACGACGACGCGCGTGGGTGTGTCCTTGGGCGGTGACGGCGTGCTCTCGGGCGCGTCGATCCTGGGTGCGGTCGGTGGCGGCTGCACTGGCGGTGTTTCGGAGGTACCCCTGCGATCGCGTGGCTCGCGGCCAACACGCTGCAACGCGCGCGTGACTTCGGCGACGACGAACGCAGGTACGCTGGTCACGTCAGCCACCTGGAAGAACTGGCCCCCACCATCTTTCGTCAGCTCCTCGGCCACCTTCCTGAACTGCGAGTCCGTGCCCTTATCGACGATGGAGATCACGGAGAGCGTGATCTTGTTCTCCGTGCGCATGCGATTGGCAAGCGCACGCAACGCCACCGATTCGCTGACATCGAACTCGCCGTCGGTGATCACGACGATGTGCTTCACGGCCGCACGGCTCGGCAGCATGAGCTCGTGCGCCACGCGCAGACCGCCGAGCAGGAACGTGTTCTCCGCCGCATGCGCGAGGCGCTCGATGCCGCCGCGCACCGCTGCCGTGCTGGTCGCGGCGGTCAGCGGCAATTCGGTGCGACCACCGTCCTTGTTGCCGAACGTGACGATGGCCACCTGGTCGCCTTCGCCGAGCGCCTGTGCCGTGCGCAGCGCACTCGTCTTCGCGTAGCTCATCTTGGTCTGCCCGTTCGCCAGCGTGTTGCCCATGCTGAACGAACGATCCACGACGAGCACCATCGCGATCGAGTGCTTGTCGACTTCGATCGGGTCCTTGGCAACGGGCAAAGCACCGCGCGCGTCCCCACGCGGCGGCTCGTCGTTCGGCGGCGGCGGCGGCGGCTGGGCGAGCGGATCCAGACGCGGCGGCCCACCCTGTCCCGTTCCGCCCTCCCCCGGGTCTGGCGGCAGCGGGCGCACGGGCAGGATCGCGCGCAACGGTTCCTCGACGGCACCGAAGCCCGGTGCCAACACGAACAGGCCCATGCCGTCGAGCACCATGGCGACGATCGCCTGCTGCTCGGCCACGGGCAACGCCCGACCGACGACGAGTGCTTGGGCCGTGCGCCAGTCGGCAGGCAGACTCGTTGCCTCGTCCACGGCCACCCCCTGCGCGCGCAGCGCCGCGGCGGCGATGCCACTCGGCTCGAGCACGAGCACACGCGGCGCTGTCGCAACGGTGAGGTCGCCGCGGCAGGTGACGCGGTGTTGGCCGACATCGACCTCGAGTTCGAGCCGGTACGCACCGGCCGAAGCCGGCGTGAACGTGCACTCGGCTGGCGGCGTGCTGCCGAGCGCCACGCGCGCGTGGAGCACTTCGCGTTCGCCGAAGTGCACGGTGAGCAGTCCCTCGAGCGGAGCCGGCAACGCCGGAGCCTCGACCTGGAGCAGGAGCGGTCGGCCGGCCGCACCGGTGCCGAACGCCCGCACCTGGAGCGCGCCCGGCTCCAGCGGCAGCGGTGCCATCGGCACGCGCGGAACGGCGCCGAGGGGTCCGCCGCCGACGCCCTCGTCGAGCGGCAGCAACCATGTGAGCGTGAGGTCGAGGGCACGCGGTCCCGCCACCGCCGCGGCGGCCAGCGCTTGCGTGCGTTGGCCAGTGTTCCCGCGACTGGTGAGGGCGGCCAATGCCGTGCGTGCCTCGACACGTTCGTAGCCGACCAGGTGCGCGTCGATCGCCACCACCGCAAAAACGAGCACCACACACCACGCGACCCACCGCGCCGCAACCGACGCGGTGCGCACCAAAAGGAGGCCGAGGCCAGCGAGCAGCAGCACTCCGGCGACGGCGACGTTCACGGACGCCGTCCTGGCGCGGGCATGAGCACGGGCGACAGCCAATCGACGCGATCGCCGAGGTCGCGCCCGGACCCGAAGTCGGCCTCGAGCGTCACAGTGTCACCGGGGCGCACCGGCAGCAGCCCCGTGTCGTGTGGTGGCCGCCCCGCAATGATGCCCTTCTGCTCGAACACGAGCTTGCCGTTCACGAGCACGCGCACGTCGGCGTTGGCCTGCACGCGCAGTTCCGTGGCACTGTCGTCGATTCCCACGCGCGTCCAGAAGCGCTCACGGCCCGCCGGCACCTGGAACGACAACCGGCTCCTGCTGTGCACACCGAGGCCCTTGCCATGCGCGCGCCCGGCCACCACGAGCGGCCCGCCCAGAGCCGCGCGGTCGGCCTGCCAGGGATGCACGACCTCACCGTCGAACCCGCTCTCGACGACCTCGGTCGGCGTCAGATCCGACAAGAAGGTGCCGCCCCCCGCAAACGCGAGGCAGGCGAGGTCCGACAAGCGCAGTTCGACGAGCGCGCCACCTTCCAGCTCGCATTGCACCGTCTTCGCGCCGAAGCGGCGAACGATGACACCGAGCCGGTCCGCGGTCCGCGTCAGCAAGTGCACCGGCGCCGCCGCACTGCGCGCGCTCGCATCGGCGATGCGCAACGCCACGAAGTCGCGCGGCCCATACCAACGCGCCACCGCCACCCCCGCGGGCTGGAACCGCACCCCCTGTTCGCCGAACTGGTGCAGCGTGCCGGCCAGCAGGTCATAGCCGACCTGCGCGTGCAGGAAGAGCGCTTCGCCGACCCCTTCCGGCAACTTCAGCACCAGCGGTCGCACCACGCCCGCCGCCGCCAACGCCTCGATG
>JAYUCN010000794.1:0-8038 GCA_043740335.1 Planctomycetota bacterium | reverse complement strand
CCGCCGGCGTGCCGCCCATGTCGGGACAGAGCGGACGGAACTTCTGCGCAAAGGTCGTCTGGTAGGCCGGCCACACCTGGATGTGGATGCGCGTCTGGTAGAGCCACATCTCGCCCGGGAAGATGCCGAGGCCCGGGCTCGTCGACGTGTTGCGTTCGCCGACGTTGCCGTTGCGATAGTCGTAGTAGGCGCGGCCGAGTATGCCGGTGCTCTCGTCGCCGTAGACGCGTTGGCGATTGCCTTCGGGATCGAACCCACCGAGCGCCATCTGCACGTGTTGCAGCCCGATCGGTTGGCGCTTCGTGAAGCGCAGTCCGACGGAGCCGCCGTCGATGGGTTCACCGCGGCTGCCGCGGCCGTAGAGGTGGTTGCCCTGCGCGAGGATGCCGTCGAGCACGAGGTTGCGCACCCAGGTGTTGGTGCCGATCGGGTCGCCCGCGGTGGCGAGGCCGAGCCGCAGCATGTCGTCGTCGAAGTCGGCCACGCCGGAACCGTCGCGATCGAGGTCGCTGCGGACCCAGACGAGCTGAGTGCGCTCGAACGGCACGATCGAGGCGGTCGGCGTCACCACGGCGAGCGGCACGGCGGCCGAGGTGCCGACGTTGCCCGACAGGTCGCGCACGTTCACCGTCATGGTCCAGTCGCCGGGCGACAGCGCTGCCGTCGAGGGCACCGTCACCTGGAACATGCCGTAGCCGAGCGTGGCCGCCGCGAGCAGGGTCGAAGCCCCGGGACCGGAGCCGTTGCCCTGCAGATTCACCTCGACGCTGCCCATGTCGACCCACTGGCTGATGGTGTCGGTGGCCGAAACGTCGATCGTGAACCCGGACGGTGGCACGACGACTCCGGGCAGGCGGCTCTGGTGGATGCCGTTCACCGTGGCGGTCACGACCGGCGCGATCGTGTCGCTGCCCTGGCCGGTGCGGAAGCGCGCGTTCTGATCGCTCGGGAACCAGTTGCCGCTGCTGCGGCGCGCGCCAGCACTGCCGCCGAGGACGCGGATGCGGTAGTAGGTGAGCGGCGCGAACGGCGTGGCCGGCACGAACGAGACGACGCGGTTGCCGCCCGTCACGGTCCGTTGCCCCGGCAGCGGCACGCCGACGTCGCTGAGCACGGCAACGGTCGTGCCGTTCAGCGTCGCCGGATCCATGGGAGCGTCGAAGATCACGCTGACTCGCGAACTCGGCGCTATGTCCGCCGACCCTTCGGGCGGCAGCAGCATGACACGCGGCAGGTCCGCGTCGGTGGAAGTCGTGAACGAGAGCACGGCATCGGCCGCGAGCACGTTGCCGGCGAGGTCGCGCAGGCCTTCGTGGCCACCGCGCAGGGTCAGCGTGCAGAGGCTGTTGGTCGGCAGCGTGAGCACGGGCGTGATGCGGATCGAAGCGGGCGTGGGTGTATCGATCACCGCCGTCCACGGTTCGCCACCGACCACGAGCGAGACGGTGCTGTCCGCCACCCAGGTGCTGTCCATGGCTTCGCTGAACACCACGTTGGCGATCACCGTGCCCGGCACGCGCGTCTCGCCGCCCACCGGCGAGCTCGTGTTCACGACCGGGGCTTCTGCATCGTCGCCCGTGGTGAACAACAGCGCCTGCGTCGCCGACAGTGCATTGCCGCTGACGTCGGTGGCGGCGGCACCACCGAGCAGGAAGGCCAGCGTGTAGTTGCGCCGCGCAACCAGCGTGACCGTCGGCCGCACGCGCAGCACCCGTTGGTCGAGGCTGCTCTCGATCGCGAACGGCACGACGCTGCCGTACTGATCCTGGAACAGCAACGACACCGCTTCGACCGTCGCGGGGTCCATCGACTCGTCGAACCGAAAGGTCGGCTGCACGCGCGGCGAGACCTCGGTCTGGCTCATGGGCGGCCACGACGACAGCACGCTCGGCGTGTCGCTGTCGACCTCGGTGCGGAAGCGAGTCGACGAGGAGGTGCCGAGCGCGTTGCCGGCGCGGTCCGTGAGGCCGGTGGTCACGACGAGGTAGAACTGGCGGTCGCCCGGCAGGTCGGCGTGCGGGTCGAGCGTCACGGCCGCACCCGCGACCGTGCGTTCAGCCGCGTAGCGGATGCCGAAGCTGTCGCGTAGGTAGAAGGTCGCGTCGATGACGGACGCGCGCGCGATGGCCTCCGAGAACGTGACCGTGTAGGTGCGCGTGCGACCCTGGTTCGTGCTGTTGTCGACGACGTCGATGGCAGCGATCGAAGGCGGTGTCGCATCGAAGGTGCGGAAGCCGAACGACGTGGTGACGTCGAGGATGCGTCCGGCTTCGTCGCAGCTCAGGGCCGAGAGCTGGAACACGTAGTCGCTTTCGAGTTCGAGTGCTTGCGCGGGCGCGAAGGCGACACGGCCGTTGGCGCCGCGCGTGAAGGTGCCGGGCACGTTCTGCGACGTACCGACCTTGCGCAGCCACGTGTCTTCGTCGCCGAAGCTGTCGAGCGCCATGGTCGAGTCGAACTCGAGCACGATCGTGGTGTCGACGGCGACCTGCACCTCGTCGGCGGCGGGCGAATGGCTCAGCAGCAGCACGACACCGTACGCCGGGTCGGCGAGGTTGCCGTTCCCCGAGTTGCCCGCCCCGCCGCCACCGCCGCCGCATGCCGCGACGGTGAACAGAAGTGCCTGCGCTGTCAGATTCCGTGTGCCCATCCCCGTTGTCCTCTCCCGGTTGTGTGCCACTGATCGACTTGAACGGGAGGCCGATTGAATCCCGGTCTGAGGCGGTGTGCGGGTGCGGTGACATCGCCGCTTGCGTGCGGGCAGAGACCGGTCGCTGCGAGCGCCGCCGGGGCGTTGCGCGGCTCGACAGCCGCGGTTCAGTGCGCGTGCACGAGCAGCCGTGGCTCGCGCACTACTCGTGCCAGGTCTCGGTGGAGTAGTCGAACACGCGATCGATGCACTCGCCGTTCCAGTGGTAGCTGAGCACGGTCGAGACGCGTGGAATGCCCACCGCCCGCGGCGTCAATGCGCCGAGACACTGTCCTTCCGGGTCACGCACGCTTGGATACACGACGCCGCGGCTCTTGGCCGCGAACAGCTGGCGACCGAGTACCTGGCCGCGGGTGTAGTCGAGCGGGTCCAGAGTTCGCCGCCAGCGAGGGCTCCGCCCCCGCAGATCATGGAACTCATCGTCGACGCTGCCGACCAGCACGCGCATGTCGATGTCGATCGGCGGTTCCCTCGTCGCCGCGTAGAACCGACCCATGTGCCACCGCGTCTCGGCGATCGCCGTCGCCCGCCGGTTCGCGCAGTAGTAGACGCCGAACGCTCCATCGGAGAAGCGCGAGGACGCACGATGCGCGAAGGCCCCCATCACCCAGCTGGCTCCGGGACCGGCGATGCGCTCGTCGGCAGGCACACTGGCGATCTCACCGATCTCGCTGCGAATGCGTGGGTTGGTCAGGCTCTCGATCTCGGCGAGGACTTCCCAGGCCGCCGGATCCCCGATGCGTTCGAACAACGGAATGGGTGGAAAGCGCGTCGGAATGATGCGGAACGCCTTCCCCCAGCGCACCCGATGGACCGGAGGGAGGACCGGGGGGAGCCGCGACGTTCCTTTGGGCGGGCCGCCCGCTCTCACGAGCTGCCGCCACGCGCATGGTCGAGCAAGGCACGCACCGCGGCGAGATCGCTGACATCGCCACCGAGCATGCGTTCGATGGCGCTCTGACCGCCGAGCAGCTCGTTGGGCCGTCGGATCCAGGCATCGGCGCGTTCCGGTTGCGGGAACAGGATCTGCAGCGCCCGCCAGATGCCGAGCACCCAGCTGATGCGTCGGACCACGTCGTGCGACACCCGTCCGATACGTCCCGCCTTCCACTGGAAGAACGTCGCCCGGCCAGGCTGGCCGAGCAGGGTCCGGCCTTCGTCGATGGAGAGTTGCCAGGCATCGGCGATCCTGAAGAACGCGCGCAAGGCGATGGCGATCTTGGCGGGCGTTGCCGCGATGCGCTCGGCGGTGTCGGCGGTGGAGGCGTTGGGCAAGGACCTGGCCATGGGTCCGAGTATGGATGTTCTGCGCCTTCCTGTCCATCCACGGATTCCTTCAGCGCGTGTGCACGAGCAGCCGCAGGTCGCGCACGTTGGTGCCGGTCGGGCCCGTGATCACGGTGTCACCGAGTGCAGTCAGCAGCGGGAACGCGTCGAAGCGGCGCAGGTGGTCGTGCACGTCGAGGCCGAGCGTTCGCGCGCGCTGCATCGTGGTGCCGTCGACGATGGCACCGGCGGCGGGGGAGTTGCCGTCGATGCCATCGGTGCCGGCACTGAGGATGGTGATGGGCCGGCCGCGGATGCGGCGCGCGCACGCGAGCGCGAACTGCTGGTTGCGGCCGCCGATGCCGAGGTCGGCTGGCAGCGGCACGGAGAGCTCGCCGCCCGTGAGGATGGCGACGGTGCGGCCGGGGTGCCGGCGGCGAACGCGATCGAGGTGGTGCAGCAGATGATCGGCGGCGCGTTCGTAGGGCCAGTCGTCGACGCTCTGGTCTTCGACGACGAACAGGCCGGCGGCGGTGGCGCGCTGCTGGAGGAATGCGCGCGCGTGGTGCGGTGCCTCGACGACCGAGAATTCACTGCTGCGGATCGCGCGCAATGAGGGTGGCGGTGGCAGGTCGTCGAGCTCGAGCCGCAAGCGCAGCGTCGGCGGCACTGCGGACCACAGGTCGTGACGGTCGAGTACGGTGCGGCACTGGGCGACGGTCGTCTGGTCCGATGTCGTCGGACCCGAGGCGAGGGCGGAGTGCCCTTCGCCTGGCACGTCGGAGATTGCCAGCGTCAGGTGGTGGTGGGCGGCCGCCGCTGCCAGAGCCAATCGACCGTCCTTCACGGCGGAAAGGCGACGACGCACGACGTTGATCGAGGTGATGTCGGCGCCACTGCGGACGAGTGCTTGATACAGCGTGCGCAATTCGCCGAGCGTCACACCAGGATCGGCCGGCAGTTCGAGCATCGCCGAGCCGCCACCGGAAACGAGGAACACTACTGTCTCCTCGGGGCGCGCACTGCGCGCGAGTTCCAGTGCACGAGCCGCCGCGCGCATGCTGCCCGCGGTCGGCAGCGGATGGCCGCCGACGATGACTTCGAACGGCGGCAACGGCGCGTCGTCGGGTTGCTGCGGCACCACGAGACCACGCAGAGTCGCCCCCGGCAGGGTGTCGACGAGTGCCTGGGCCATCGGCCGCGCTGCCTTGCCGAAGGCCAGGACCAGCAGGGCGTGCCGCGCCATCGCGCGCAGCTTGTCGCCCGCCCCGATGCGCATGGCGCGGCCGACATCGAGGTCGTCGACAGTCGCCGTGAACAGCTGCCGCAGCAGTTCCCTCACGCGAGCACCTCGGGGTTCACGGGGTGCGGCGGCCGTTCGCCCGTGAGCACGGCCACGCAGTTGCGCGCCGCGAGCGCGCACATGAGGCTGCGCACGCTCGTCACGGCGCTGCCGACGTGCGGCAGCAGCACGACGTTGGGCAGTGCGAGCAGGCCCGGGTGAACGGTCGGTTCTTGCTCGAACACGTCGAGTCCGGCGCCCGCCAGGAGCTCTTCCTCGAGCGCTGCAACCAACGCTGCTTCGTCGACGATCGGGCCGCGCGACGTGTTGATGAGGAACGCACTGCGTTTCATGCGGCACAACTGCTCGACGCCGATCAAGTGGCGCGTCTCTCTGCCCAGCGGCACGTGCAGCGACACGAAGTCGCTCTGCTGCAGCAGCGCGTCGAGCGGCACATGGCGCGCCTGGAGTTCCTGTTCGACCTCGGGCGGGGCGCCGTTGCGACTCGCATAGAGCACGCGCATCGAGAAGCCGCGCGCGCGCCGCGCGACCGCCTGGCCGATGCGGCCGAGACCGACGAGGCCGAGTGTGCGTTCGTGCACGTCGCTGCCGCAGAGAAGATCGACATCCCAGCGCTGCCACTTGCCGTCGCGCAGGAAGCGCTCGGCCGTCGGCAATCGGCGCGCCACAGCGAGCAGCAGCGCGAACGTGAGGTCGGCGGTCGCTTCGGTCAGCACGCCCGGCGTGTTCGTGACGACGATCTTGCGTGCCGTTGCCGCCGGCACCGCGATGTTGTCGTGGCCGACCGCGATCTGCGCGATGACACGCAGGTGGGGTGCCGCCGCGATGACGTTCGCGGTCAAAGGGTCCGTGAGCTGGCAGACGACGCCGTGCGCATGCTGGAGCTTCTTTCGCAGCTGCGTCTCGTCCATGACGTCATGGCTGTCCTTGTAGTCGACGATGCAGTGCTCCTGCAGGATCGCGATTGCGGCCGGATAGACGTGGCGGGTGACGAGCACGCGCGGCTTCATCGCGGCACGGTAGCGCCGGTGCAGGCGCCCGGCGATGATGCGTCCATGCGTGAGCAGTCGACGCGCTGGACGGTGGCCTACTACTTCGGTTGGGCGGTGTCACTCGGCACCGTGACTGCCATCGCGGCGCAGTGCGTGTTCGTCGAAGGGCAGGACCGGGGCTCTGGCAGCGACGCCTTCTGGGCGGTGGGTGCCCTGGTCGGTCTCCTGCTGGGCGCGTGGCTCGCGCATGCGACGCGCAGAAGCAGCGGCATGCATCGCACGCTGCGATGGGGAGGCGGCTCGTTCGTGTGCGTCGGGTTGGTCTCTGCCGTCGTCATGTTCGTGTTGTCGGCGGAACGGCGGCACACGGGGATCTTCCTGGGAGGCCTCGAGGAGTTCGTGCTGGCGTTCGTCGGACTCATCGTGGCCGGGATCGGCGCGTGCTTCCTGCTCGCGGGCTGCAGTGGCAGGCACCTCGCACCTTCCCTGGCCGCGGCCGACGGCGCGCCTCTCGTCTGATCGCAGCCCGACTCAGGGCTGGATCACCGTCGCCAGACCCATCGAACTGCGAATGGCGCCAGCGGGCTCGAAGACGAAGCACTGGTTGTAGATCGCCACGCCGGCAGCGGCGGGATCGCCCGGCAGCGGCAGCGACCACTTCGCCTGGCCATCGACCGCGATGGCGACGAGGATCAGCGCCGGGTCGACGAGCAGCAGCCCGAACGGGGTCGGCACGCTGACGGGCGTGAATCCCACCGCGAGCACGCCGAGCGAGCCGTCGACGAGGTCCGAAGCCGCGAGTGCCCAGTTCGAAGCCCCGACCTGTGCTGGCGTGAACTCGTCGGTCGTCGAGGAGCGGGACAGCGGCACGCCCGTGATCGCGACGACGGTGCCGTAGTAGCTGATGCCGGCAGGATAGTGGATCGTGAGCCGTTCGTTGAGCGCAGCGGCGGTCGGCGTCGGCAAGCCGGTCAGGTTCTCGGTCACGCCATTGGCCCACGTGATGCGCTGTCGCTCGACGCCGAAGCTGCCGTGCGGGGCCGGCAGGGCCCAGAAGCACTCGGGCGCGTCCTGCGCGTAGCCCGAGCCGCCGTCCACCTGCTGCATGGCGCGTGGCATCCCACCGGTGAGCGTGCTGATGACATTGGGACTCCGCAGGAAGAGCTGAGCGCGCGTGCCGTGGCCGTCGCGCGGCACTTCGAACGGGGCGCTGCGGTCGCCGAGGAAGCGCGCCTCTACCGTGCGCGTCGTCGGCGTGGCCGTGACGCCGCCGCTGGTCACCGTCGTGACGTTCTCGAACGCGGCGAGCGTGGTGCCGCCGAAGAACACGTCGAGATCGCCGTCGTGGTCGAAGTCGCAGCGCGTCACCGACGACGAGGTGTCGCCGACCGGATCGCTGAAGAACGTCGATGGCGCCAAGGCGAAGGGCGGCGCGAGCGTGCCGGTCGATCCACCGAAGTAGACCTTGTTCGCCCCGAAGTTGGCGATCGCGAGATCCTCGGTGCCGTCGCGGTTCAGGTCGCCGCCCGAAACAGCCATGCCCGAGCCGGTGTCCTCGGCACCGCTCGTCACCAGCGTGAGGACGCGCGTGCCGAGCATGCCGATCTCGTTCTTGAACATGCGGTTCGTGGACGAGGTGCCCCAGAAGGACGTGCTGTTCGACAGGTAGAGATCGAGGTCGCCGTCGTTGTCGTAGTCGATCCAGCGCACGCCGAAGCAACCGCCCGCAGTGTCGGCGAGCGCAGTGCCGCCAACGGCCGTCGTCAC
>JAYUCN010000793.1:0-3318 GCA_043740335.1 Planctomycetota bacterium | reverse complement strand
CGGGTTCGGGCCCACCCGTGGGCACCGTCGCCGGCAACCCGGTAGCCAACCACACCGCAACCGCGAGCACGACCGCGAGCACGACGACGATGGTCGCGGGTTGGGCGCGCCACCCGGCAGGCAGCGCGAAGTTCGCCGCGGCCCGCGTCATGGCCGCAACCGCCGCTGCAGGTTGGTGCGATCGACGCGCAGGAACTCCTCGCGGATGCGGCCCTGGCGATCGACGACGATGCGGTAGTCGCCGGGCGGCAGGAACGACTGCCAGCGATGGCTCTGCTGTTGGTCGAACGCGCGCACCCGGCGGTCGCCGGCGAACACCTGGATGCGCGCGGTCAGGTCTTCGCGGCCACCGCGTTCGCAGCCGCGCAGATCGACCAGGGCGCGCGGCTCCACGTGCAGCGTCACTTCGTTGTGGTCACCGTCGACGACGTCGATGCACGTCGAGGCCACCGGATCGAACGGCAGGAACTGCACGGCCCCGTCGAGGTCGCGATCCTCGAGCATCAGATCGCCGCGTCCGAGCGGCACGCTCGTGTAGCCGGCGACTGCGGTCTTGGTCGCGCCGGCCCTGCTCGAGCCCGCAGGCAAGATGGCGGCAAGGTTGACACACGGCCGTTCCTCGCCGCCGCTGCGAAATGGCGGCAGCGCGGCGACCGGTAGTGCGAGCGGGCCTGTCGTCGACAGGACGGAGAGCCTCACGATCGTCGCGCGTTGTGCTGTGAACGCGATGCGCGCACGTTGATCCCACGATCCACACACGACTTCCTGTGGTGGCACCGCGGTGAGCCACGGCGATCCGGCCCGCACCGTCCAGCGCCCCGGCGGCAGTTCCTCGAGCACACCGCACCGACCATCGCGCCCGCCGAACGTGAACGTGTGCTCGTTGACGCCGATCGTCGTGCGCCCCTCGACCGTGAACATGAGTGCGTCGATGGGGCCAGCCGCGCCGTCGTCCACGGCCACTTCGAGCGTCGTGCCTCCCACCTCGAACTGGCGGTCCGCCGTCGGGACGCCCCTCGGGACGTCGAGACTGTGCTCGCTGGTGAACGGGAGCCCGCCGCCCATCAGTCCCGGGGCCGAACGGTGCACGCGCAGTCGATGCAGACCGGCCGGCAGCACGCAACGAATCAGGCCATGCTGGTCAGGGTCCGCGCTGACCCTGTTGCCATTGGCGAGCACGACCTCGATCCCATGCCCCTGGTCCGGATCGCCGCCCTTGGTCAAGGTGACAGTGACGGCGACACGATCGGCCAAGAGCCGCAGCGACACGGCCCGGCGCTCGCCAGGGGCGAGCACGAACCGCTCCACGACGCGCTGGTCCTTCTCCAAAGTGACCTCGCACTCGCCGGGCGCGAGATCTTCGAACGTGAACGTGCCGTCGGCTGCGGTCACCGCTCGCTTGCCGATTCGCGGCGGACTCGACCGCTCGGCATCCAAGGCCGCCCGCCCGAGGGAAACCACGGCGGGCAGTGCAGGTTTTCCCTGCGCATTCAGGAGCACGGCCCACCCGCACAGAGCCCGGCCGGCTGCATCACGAACAGTGCCCACGATGCCAGGTGCCGTGCGCTCGACTGGCACTGCGACGGCGAAGCCCTGTCCCGCTCCGTCATCGGCCAACGTCGCACCGGACGCAGCCGCGGCAACCGTTGCCGACATCGACGGCGGCGCTGGTTCCCCGGACCACCATTGCCAGCAACACCAGCCGAAGGCACCCGCGCCGATCGCGAACACCAGAGCACCGGTGCCTCGCACCGCCCGTTGCCGATGCGGATCAGCCACCGGTCGGCCTCAGTTCGATGGACCCGAACGACATCGCCCCGGGCGACGACCAGCGGAAGATGTGCCCCGAGTGCCCGGCCGCCTGCAGCAACGCCTTCTTGATGCGCAGCGCCTCGTGCCAGACCTTGCCGCGCTCGCCGAGCAGCACGACGGTGCCGCCGCTGCCGCCGCCCGTGATCTTGGCGCCGAGGACGTGACCGCCCGCCGCGAGGCGTTGGCGCGCCTGCTGGACCAGGAAGTCCGTCGTCGCATTGCCGAGACCACACGCCGTGTAGGCGGCGTGGGCTTCGAACATGAGTGCGCCGAGCTGCGTGCGCCGGTCGGCCGTAGGTTCCTCTTGCAACAGGTCGCGGAAACGCTCGACGCGCGCGTTCTCTTCGATCGGATGCTGCGTCGGTGCGCGCACGGCATAGGTGCGCTGCGGGTCGATGCGCGTGTACGGATCGCCGTGATCGCCGAAGCGCTCCAGGAACTCGGCCCCGACGATCGTCTCGGGCAGTTCACGGCGCCGCGCGCGGAACGCGTCGACGGTGCAGTTGGCGAGGGGACCGCAGAAGGTCGGATCCGCGGCGAGCATGCGCGCGCCGAGGAACGCACCCGTGCGCACCGTGCCCTGGTCGAGATCCGCGGTCGCAGCGCGCGCGCCGCTGTCGATGCCGACGAACTCGAGTTGCTGCGGCACGAGGATGCTGCCCTCCGGTTCGCACGGCTGGCAGCGCAGCGCCAGCAATTCGTCGGCTGAAGCACACGCTGCCGTCATCGAGTCCTTGGCCGTCCCTGGTCGGCCGAGGATCGCCGTCTCTACCGTCTGGCACAGCAGGGCCAGCTCGCGTCCCGACAGTTCGAGGCCGTAGACCTGCGCGAACGCGCGCATGGCGGCGACCGTGATCGCGGCCGACGACCCCGCACCCTTGCCCTCGGGCACGTCGCTGTGCAGCAGGAGGTCGACGCCGTGCGCCGGCCGCAGGCCCCGTTCGCGCGCGAGCACGAGCAGACCGCCGAGCAGCCAGGCCGCCCAGTGGTCGCGCGGATCGCCGAGCAGCAGCGCGCGCGCTTCAGCAAAGTCGATCGGATGGTCCGGCAGCCCAAGATCAGAGAGCCGCATGGACAGGAGCTGCGTGCGCGAGCCGTCGCGGCACGGCGACCACAGCCGCACCAGATCGTCGTCGCGGGCCTGCACGGCGGCACAGGCCCCTTCCGCGGTCGGCAGCTGGAGCACGAGCGCGCCGGAGTAGTCGGCAAAGCCCCCCATCACGTCGAGGCGCCCCGGCGCCCGCGTGACGAGAATGCGGCGGTCGGCTCGGAAGAACGCCGGCACCGACTCCTCGATGAGCCGGAACAGCATGAGCACGCCGAGCCCGTCGGCCGGGGTCTGGGACGGTTCGAAGAACTTCACGCGCGGGGTCTCGCCTCGGTCAGGATCAGCATACGGCGAGACCGGGCCGGCTGCCGGAACTGGATTCCCAGGAGAGCTTCCGTATCCTCTGCTCGCTCTCGTCGAATCGATCATGGCCGAATCCACGTCCCGCCGCCGCTCCA
>JAYUCN010000792.1:0-3319 GCA_043740335.1 Planctomycetota bacterium | reverse complement strand
CCTCGAACAGTTCGCCGAGTGCGAAGTCGGTTGCCGTCGCCTGCGCATCCAGCACGATCGGTTCGTCGCGAGTCGGTGACACCCTTTGGCCGACTTCGAACCAGGCGTCACTGGCGCGCGCGCGCGAAAGCGACAACCACCGCCGCAAACGATCGGCGCGGAGCAAATGCACGACTACGAGTTCACGCTCTGCCACGAGTGCATCGACGATGCGGTCGTCGACGACACCGTGCGAGTAGAGCAGCTTGAAGCCCGCCCAGCTCGCTCCCGTCTCGGCGCCATCGAGCAGGAGGCGCGTGTGCAGGGCGGCCGGATCGTCTCGGCGCAGGCGCCGCAACTCGTCCTCGCTGACACGGGAACTGGACAGCCAGGGCATGTAGCCGTCGGCAATCAGCCGCGGATTGAACACTTCATTGGCGCAGGCGATGCCTGGCTGCACCGCCAGCACATCGACCAGCATGTTGGAACCCGTTCGTTCGGCGCCGAGCACCAGGAACGGCGACGCCGCCGTGAGCGTCCGCGCCGTCGCGCGCGGTCGCGTGACGAATGCCGCCGTGGGACCAAGCACCGGTGCGTTCGCGACGCGCGGGCTCGCCAGCGCCCTGCCGAGTGCGGCCCGCACCGCCAGTGCCGTGAGGTCGCTTGCCACCACCATCTTGTCGAGCACGGATTCGCCGAAACGCGCGAGCAGATCGTCGTGCACGCGCGCGTCGGTGGCGACGACGACACACGCCTGCTCGACGTGCAGCGGCAACATCACGCCGTACTCGAAGACGATCGCCGGCTCGGTGAGCACGACGCAGCGCGGCAGGTCGAGCAGGTGGGCCGCGACCAACGCCTGCAACGAGCCCTCGGCAAGGCCATGTGACACGACGAGGTCCGCTCCCCACGCCTGCACCCAGCGCGCGAACCCGAACGCTTCCAGCACTTCGGGGCGCGCGCAGACCTCGGCTCCGCTTGCATGCGAGAACGCGGCAAGCGTCGAGACCAGGCTGGCACAGCGCGCCGGCAGCGTGTGCCGGAAGTGCTCGACATCGTTGCCGTGCATGCCGTGGTGCTGCGGCACGAACAAGCCGGTGCCGAGGCGCGCCCGCAGGTCGGCGGCCAGCGGCCGTGGATCGGGCAGCACCGAATGGAAGACCTGGAACTCGGCGCCGAGACCCTTCGCGAGTTCGTCCAGCTGCCGATAGAGCGCCGCTTCTTCCGCGATGGGAAAGGCGAAGCGCGCGAACACCGCGATGCGGGGCCGGTCCGGGCGATCAGGGAAGAGTGTCACGACGGGGGTGAACGAAGGGCCGCGACGACACGCGCAAGCGGGTCGTGAGCGCAATGGTCGGGATTCGCTCGGTCGCAGCTTGCCGCGACCGCTGAAGCCCTTGTCGACCTCCACGCGCGCAGCGCGTGGTGGGCGATAAGGGACTCGAACCCCTGACATCCTCCGTGTAAGGAAGGCGCTCTACCAACTGAGCTAATCGCCCGTGCGGGCGCGCACTCTAGCCACGCCCCTTCGTCCCCTCAACCACCGCCGTTCCCGCTCTTCGGCGCCGCACCCGCCGCGGGCACAACCGCCGGAGTATCCACACGCGGCACGATCGGCCCGTCCATCGGCACGATCTCGTAGCTGTTCACCGGATCCGCACCCCCGACCCACGCGCGGCGGAACACCCAGTCCACCACGTCGGGTGGCGTGCCGAACAAGCAGTGCCCGATTGCGGCACCACCGAGTGCCGGGAACAGCATGAACTCGCCCTTCGAGTGTTCGCCGAGACCATCGCTGGCCAGCAGGCTCACGGGATAGGTGATCGGCAACAAGACGATCGCGACCACCCCTCCGCCGATGCCGCCCACCCAGGCGCCGACTCCAGCGCACACGCGCACCCAACCCGGTCGCCCGAACTCCGGCGGCGGGGAACGGTCGCCCAACCCTTCGATGGTGTTCGGGATGGCGCACGCACCCAGCAGCAGACCGACGAGGCTGAAACAGGTTCGCTTCATGCTGAAGAATCCTATCGGCACGCCTCGCCTTCGTGGTGCTCGGGTTGTGACTCTGATTCTGCCTCGCTACGGTCCGCGCCTCAGGATCCCCCATGAAGATCGTTGTCATCGGTTCCGGCTACGTCGGCCTCGTGGTCGGAACCTGCTTCGCGGACACCGGCAACCGCGTCACGTGTGTCGACGTCGACGAGCAGAAGATCGCGCGCCTCAAGCGCGGTGAAGTCCCGATCTACGAACCCGGCCTCGAAGAGCTGCTCGCCCGCAACGTCGCCGAGGGACGACTCTTCTTCCACACGAACCTCCCCGCGGCGATCGCTGCCGCCCAGGTCATCTTCATCGCGGTCGGCACGCCGCAGGACGAAGACGGCGGCGCCGACCTCCGGCACGTGCTGGCGGTCGCCGAGACGATCGGCGCCAACCTGAACGACTACAAGGTCGTGGTGCTCAAGAGCACCGTGCCCGTGGGCACCAACCAGAAGGTGCGGGAGCGCATCGCCGCGACGACGAAGGCAGCCTTCGATGTGGTCAGCAACCCCGAGTTCCTGAAGGAAGGTGCTGCCATCGAAGACTTCACCAAGCCGGACCGCGTCGTGGTCGGTTGCGACTCGGAGCGCGCGCAGAAGGTCATGGAAGAGCTCTACGCGCCCTTCCTGCGCACCGGCAAGCCGCTGCTCGTCATGGATCCGGCGTCCGCCGAGATGACGAAGTACGCGGCCAACGCGATGCTCGCGACGCGCATCTCGTTCATGAACGAGATGGCCCGCATCTGCGAAGCGGTGGGCGCCGACGTCAACCATGTGCGCAAGGGGATGGGCACCGATGCCCGCATCGGTTTTCCGTTCCTGTTCGCGGGTGTCGGCTACGGCGGTTCGTGCTTCCCGAAGGACGTGCGCGCCCTCGTCTCGACGGCGAAGGAGCACGGCTGTTTGCCGCACATCGTGGTTGCCGTCGAACGCGTCAACGAGGAACAGAAGCGACTGCTGTTCGCGAAGGTCAGCAGGCACTACGGCGACCTGCGCGGCCGCCACTTCGCGGTGTGGGGACTCGCCTTCAAGCCCAAGACCGACGACATGCGCGATGCGCCGAGCCTCGTGCTGATCGAAGCCCTGCTGCAAGCCGGGGCGACCGTGACGGCATTCGACCCGGAGGCGATCGAGGCGGGCAAGCGCATCCTCGGTAACCGCATCCGCTACGCCGACCACGCGCTCGCTGCCTGCGAAGGGGCCGACGGCCTGATCCTCGTGACCGAGTGGAGCGAGTTCCGCCACCTCGATCTCGACGAGATCAAGAGCAAGCTCAAGCAGCAGGTGCTCTTCGACGGCCG
>JAYUCN010000791.1:0-3327 GCA_043740335.1 Planctomycetota bacterium | reverse complement strand
AGGGTGAAGCCGGCTTCGGCGGGGCGGATGCGGGCGGGGTTGGCGGGGACGTTCATGGGCTTGTGCTCGACAGTCTAGCGGATCGGAGCTGCGGAACGGCGGCCTCTGACGGTTCGTGCCGACCGATCCTTCCCAGCCGTCCCGGCTGCGGTGGCATCGGCTGGTCGACTTGCCCATGATGCGCTGCCATGCGGGTCCTTCGAAGCCTCGTCGCGGTGGCTGCCACCGCCCTGTCCTTGCCCTGCCAGCAGGTCCTTTCGCCCGAAGGGCTGGTCGCCCTGCAGCGTGTGTCCGAATTGGCAATGAGCCCCGATGGGCGCCATCTGTTGTTCACGGTGCGCACGGTCGACCTGGCCCAGAATCGCAGCCTTGCGAAGGTGTTCCATCTGCCCTTGCTGCCGACCGGCAGCAAGGCATCGCCCGTTGCCGACGGTGCGTCCCCGGTCTGGCTGCCCGGCAGTCATGCCTACGCCTTCGTGACCAAAGAGGGCATCACGAGCCGGCCGCTCGTGGAAGGGCCCGTGGTCCAGATTCCGGTCAAGGGCGGGGTTGAGAACCTGCAGTGGGCGCCTTCTGGCGAGCACTTCAGCTACACGCAGTCCGTCAAGGTGGACACCCTCGTCACGGAGGCGAACCCGGATCTGCCGAAGGCCAACGCGCGCGCCTACGACGACCTCATGGTGCGGCACTGGGATCAGTGGCACGACGGCACCTACAGCCACCTGTTCGTGCACCCGTACACGGGGGGTGGTCCGGCCCGCGACCTGCTCGCCGGCGAGCGCGTGCACACACCGCTGCCGCCGTTCGGCGGGGTCGAGCAGATCGCGTGGTCGCCCGACGGCCAGGAACTCTGCTACACGGCGGCCCGCGTGGGCGATCCCGAGGCAAGCACCGACAGCAGCCTCTGGGCCGTGCCCGTCGGCGGCGGTGAGCACCGCTGCCTCACCGCGGGCATGCCCGGCTACGACCAGGATCCCGTCTACTCGCCCGACGGCCGCTGGATCGCGTTCGTCAGCATGGCGCGCGGCGGCTTCGAGGCCGACCGGCTGCGGCTCATGATCCACGATCGCAAGCGCTCTACGAACCACGAACTGCTGCGCGACTTCGACGCGTCCGTGCACGAGCTGCTTTGGACCGCCGACAGCAAGCGCCTGTTCTTCACGGTCGAGACGGCGGGCACGACGCAGCTCTACAGCACACCGCTCGCCGAACCGAAGGCCGTGGCCGTCACGCAGGGGCGGCACGCGCTGTCGGGCCTCCAGGTCGCTCCGGATGGCAACACCGTCTATGCATTGCGTTCGACGATGGAACGTCCGGCCGAGGTCGTGCAGATCGACGTCGCGACGGGAGCTGTCGCTGCGCTCACCGACCTCAACGACGCCGCCTATGCGACGATGCCGCAGCCCGTGATCGACGCCGAGTGGTTCGACACGACCGACGGCAAGAAGGTGCACGCGTGGATCGTCAAGCCGCCCGGCTTCGACAGAACGAAGAAGTACCCGTTCCTCCTCTACTGCCAGGGCGGGCCGCAATCGATGATCGGTCAGGCCTTCTCGTTCCGCTGGAACTTCCATCTCATGGCGGCGAAGGGCTATGTCATCGCGGCCGTCAACCGACGCGGCCTGCCGGGCTTCGGCCAGGCGTGGAACGACCAGATCTCGCGCGACTGGGGCGGCCAGGCGATGCAGGATCTGCTCAGCGTCTGCGATGCGATGCAGAACCGGCCCTACGTCGACCGCGATCGATCGGCCGCCGTGGGCGCGTCGTTCGGTGGCTTCACGGTCTACTGGCTCATGGGCAACGGCGGCGACCGCTTCGCGTGCATGATCTCGCACTGCGGCGTCTTCAACCTCGAGAGCATGTACCTCGCGACCGAGGAGCTCTGGTTCGTCAACTGGGACCTCGGCGGGCCGTTCTGGGCGTCCGACGAGATCGCCGCCGGCTACCGCCGCTTCTCACCGCATCGCTACGTGCAGAACTGGAAGACGCCACTGCTCGTCATCCACGGCGAACACGACTACCGCGTGCCCTACGACCAGGGGCTGCAGGCGTTCACGGCCGCGCAGCTGCAGGGGGTGAAGAGCCGTCTGCTCGTGTTCCCCGACGAAGGCCACTGGATCCTGCAGCCGCAGAACGGTGTCTTGTGGCAACGCGAGTTCTTCGGCTGGCTCGATCGGTTCTGCGGCGAGAAGGCGAAGAAGTGACGCGCGCGGTTGCCGTGCTGGGGTTGCTCGCGGCGTGTGCGGCGACCGCGCCCTGGCAGACGGATCTGCAGCAGGCTCTCGCGTCGGCGCGGGCCTGTGGTCGGGACCTCGTCGTCTACTTCGCGTTGCCCGGGCGCGAGGCGAGCGACCGCATGCAGAGCACGCTGCAGGACCCGGTCGTCGGCAGGGCCCTGCGGTCTCTGAGTTTCTCGGCGGTGGTCGCCGACGGCTCGGTGCAGGCACGGCTCTACACGGCGTGGATCGGCGGTGGCGAGGGCATGGGCATCGCCGTGCTCGATGGTGGTGGCCGCGTCTATGCGGCGCGCCCGGGCCCGCAGGATGCCTTGGAACTCGCCGCGTTCCTGCGGTCCTGCGCCGCCGCGCGCGACGAACTCGCGGCGCTGCGGGCGGCGGTCACCGGCCTGGACGCGCGGCCGCAGGAGAGCCACCGCCTCGGTTGCCTGCTGCTGGAGCTCGGCTGCCGCACGCAGTGTGAACCGCTGCTGCTCGACGCCGCGCTGGCTGGCGTCGCCGACGCGCGCCACCAGCTCGCCAGGCTCTACGCGCTCGATGGCAACGTGACGGCGGCGCGGCGCTGGCTCGCGAGTGCCCAAAAGACCCCTGCCGCCCAGGTGACCGAGGGCTATGTGCTGTTCAAGGAACGGAAGCTCAAGGACGCGGTCGCGGTGCTCGAAGTGGCGCTGAAGACGGAACAGCTCGGCAGCGATCGCCAGCGGGCACTGCTCTACCTGGGCAAGGCGCTGCACGAGAACCAGCAGGACGACCGCGCGGTACCGTTGCTGACAGCCCTCGCCGCCGAGGGTACGGGCAGCACGTTCGAAGCGGCCGCCAGACACACGCTGAGCCACGTCAAGGACCCGCAGCACGGGCATTCCCACTGACGCGCGGGCTGCGCTACCGCGCCGGACTCGTGCCCCAGTGCCGAGCCGCGAAGGCCAGGTACTGCTGCCAATCGTAGGCGAGGAGGCCGTGTTCGCCGCTGCGGACGTGATAGCCGATGCTGTCTCCGACAGGGGTGTCGAGCGGCGGCTGCGCATCGACGCCGAGACCCTTCTTGCCGAACAGGCGATACACCGGCTCGGCGTTCTTGCCCGCGAGAAAC
>JAYUCN010000790.1:0-8077 GCA_043740335.1 Planctomycetota bacterium | reverse complement strand
TCTGCGCAGCCGCGCCGAGCGCTTCGGCCTCGACGTCGAGAAGATGGGGGCGTTGGACCTGCACCTGCACTTCCCTGCCGGTGCGATCAAGAAGGACGGACCGTCGGCAGGCATCGCGATCGCGTGTGCGTTCCTCGGCTGCATGCTGCAGCAGGAGGCGCCCATGGACCTCGCGATGACGGGCGAGCTGACGGTCGTCGGCGAGGTGCTGCCGATCGGCGGCGTGCGCGAGAAGGTGCTGGCGGCGAAGACCTTCGGCCTGTCGCGCGTGATCCTGCCCAAGGGCAACGAAGCCGAGGCGCTCGAGATGAAGCGCGAGCTCGTCGCGGGCCTGAAGATCCTTTACGTCGATCGGTTCGAACAGGTGTTCGACATCGTGTTCGGCGGCAAGCAGGCGAAGGCGAAGAAGGGGCGGAGCAAGCGGGCGCGCAAGCGCTGAGGGCGTCATGTCCGGTTCTTCCGCGTGCCCTCCAGCGCGGGCTGCTCCGGCTCCTGGACGCGCGGAATCCGAGAGAGGTTCGCTCGGCCAAAGACAAGAGGAACCGCCAGGCCGAACACCGTGATGATCGCGCCCATGACGAACGGCAACGCGCCCTGCATCGGCGAGGTCATGACGATGTCCAGCACGCCATGAAAGAGCGCCACAGCCATGACACTCCCGCGGCTCGTGTTGAAGAGCCAGGTCATCAGGATCGATCCGGTGACGATCGAGAACAACCAACCCGCCATCCCTGCGATGCCCATCGAGGAGAGTCCGCCCGCAAACGCGAACAGTGGCAGATGCCAGGCCGCCCAAGCGCAACTGATGAGAAGGGCGGAGGTGAGGGCGGTTCGTCGCGCTTGCAGCCGCGGCAGCGCGAAACCTCTCCAACCGACCTCTTCGCCGAAACCATAGAGCGCCACGTTCGCCACCCAGTAGGCTCCGCGGCCTAGCTCGGGATATTCGACGCTCCTGCCGATGTCTGCCCAGGCGAAGTGACCCTGCCCGGCCACGCGCAGCGCGATGACCGCAACCGCGAAGAGAAGCACGGGCGCGGCAACCGCGAACGCAATCCATCCGAGCCGGCCGCGCACGGCGATGCACCCTTGGACCAGGCGAACGAGCCCCGCTCGGCCATCGCACGCGCCGGTGACTACCATCGCGGCGATCAACGGCCCGAGTCCACCGACGAGGTGTAGATAGGGGGAAAAGCGTTGCGTCGTCCAGCCGAGCCCAGCGGCGGCAAGAGGTGCCCACGCGATCCACGAGAAGAGGTTGGCGAGGACGAAGAAGCAAAGCAGTGGACGACGACGCACTCAGGCACACTACCGCTATTCGAGAGGAAGCTCGCGGGCGCGACAGCCCTGACGATGCGTTAGAGTTCGAACGATGGTGTGTCCTGCGTGGTCGCTTCCCGCCGCCGTCGGTTGTGCGTTTTTCGTCGTGAGCACGGTGCCACTTCCGGCGCAGCGTCCGGTGACCGAGGTCGCGCGCGCGTGCGCCCCGCTCGACATCGATGGCGACGGCACGCCCGAACTGCGGCGGCTCGAAGTGGTCGCCGAGGCGGGGGACACGAAGGCTCCCGGGGTCGTCGTGTTCGTCGAAGCTCGACTGCTCGCAGAGCAGACCATTGCCGTCGCCGATGTCGAGGCACTGCGGTCGCGCCTGCGGCGTCATGCCGACGATCTCGAGGCACAGGGACTGCACGCCATGGTGGTCACCGCCGAGGTGCACACGGGGCCGCCGCATCAGGACGGGCTCACGCTGCTCGCGCTGCGCCGGTTCCTGCGCGCGTGCCACGCGGAGAGCCCGCTCGCGGGGGCACTGCTCGTCGGCCACTTCCCCGACGCGCTGCTCGTGCGCACGTGCAACTGGCGGCGGCAGGAAGTGCTGACGCTGCCCGATCGCGACGGCAAGGCCGTCCAGATCGCGGCCACCACGACGAACGTGCGCTGCGTGCCCGAGTACGTGGCACATCGCTGCGACATCGTGCTCGCGGATCTCGATGGCGAGTGGGAGGCTGTCTATCAGAAGTCACCGACGGCGCTGCCGTCGGTGACCGCCGTGTTCGGCGAATCGGTGCCGGATGCTGGCGGCACCTGCGTCGCGATGCAGACGAGCGAACTGAAGGTCGAAGACGTGTTCCAGGTGCGCGATGGCGGCGCTGCGGTCGATCGCGAGGGCTTCGCCGTGACACTCGACGCTGCCGATCGCGACCACGAGTGTACGACCGCGGATCGTGCGCTCGGCAATCCGCTCGCGCAGCCCGAGCTCGCGGTGTCGCGCCTCGATGCACGCGGCGTGGCGCTCATGCCCGAAGCGCGTGCGCTCGACGCAGACGGGCGGCCGCAGGCCGTCGAACTCGCGGCCGGTGATGCCGCGAAGGGCGTGCACTGGCGGCACGATCAGGCACTCGAGCTGCGGCTCCTGTGCGAGTACTTCGACCGCAACCACTCGTTCCGCACGCAGCCATTGCCGGCGGCCCAGCACAAGCCGGCGTCGATCTCGTGGGGCCTCGGGTCGGGCCTGGGCACTCTGCGCACGGCCGATCCGGCGTGGGCTGGCTTCGCGGAAGCCGGTTACGACGAGTGCGAGCACACGGACCTGGTCAAGGTCGTGCAGTGGCTGCAGCGACCCGCGGTGCTGCGCACGTTGCGCGCGCACAGCGATCCGTGGTGTGCGGCGTTCGAACCCACCGACGTGAAGGTGCTCGAAGCTGCCGTCGGCGGGCCGCCGTGGCACTGGCGACGCGTCGAGCAGCGGCTGGTGCCGTCGTTGGCCGGCAACGCGGGCGGGCGCGCCGACTACTTCTTCTACCGCACGCTCTGGCAGCACCACGTGCTGCCGGACCATCCGTACCTGCTCGTGCACACGGGCTGCGAAGCGCTGTCGCCGCCGGGGGCCTGCGAACTGCCGTTCGATGATCCGGGCTACGGGCTGCGCCAGCACGCCGAGTCGATGCTGTTCTTCACGCCGTGCCTGGCGATCGTCGGGCGCGCGAAGGTCTTCTACGACGAGCCGCGCGGCTTCTGCGAGGCGCTCGCCGCAGGAGCGACCTTCGGCGACGCCTGGCGACGTTACTTCGCGATCGAAGCGGCGGCCGCGAACTGGGACGAGGCGGGCGGCGACATCGGCCGGAAGCGCGCCTACTTCTGGTCGGTGCTCGGCGATTGGACGCTGCGGCTGCGCGGCCAGTCCTGATCGCGGCGAGCGCCCTTCCGCAGCAGAATGCGCAACGGCCACAGCGTCTGCGCATTATCGTGGCCCTTTCTCATGCGCGAACGCGACAAGCCCATCTTCCTCGAGGCTGCCCAGACGCTCGGCGTCTTCATCCTCGTGCGCGACACCAACGAGAAGTCATTGCCATTCATCGGCCGCGGAGGATTTCTGCCGAAGCCCAAGGAGTGCATGGCCAAGACCGCGGACGCGCCGGGCCTGCCGTGCGCGGGTCTCGTGGTCGACCCGACCTGCCGGCCGGAGGCGTTCACGGCGCCGCAGTTGGCCAAGGCGAAGCAGGAGTGGCTCTCCTTCGCCAAGGTCATGCAGCAGCACCGGGCCTGGAAGGTCGAGAAGAAACGCGGCAACCCGTACGACGGCTGCGTCACGCTCGACGGCAGCTATGTGCACGGCGACTACGACCTCAAGGACGTGATCCCGATCGAGCATTTCGAACGCAACCTCGCGTCGGTCGAACAGACGCAGACCGGGTTGTTGGCGTACGGGCCGAAGGTCCGCTCCGTGCAACAGTTCGTCAACGAGCGGCTCGGCACGCCGATGATCCAGCACGGGGCCGAGGCGCAGTACGCGGATCTCGGCAGCGAGGGTGTGTGGCTGTTCGCGCCCGATGGGGCGACGACCGCGCACTTCGCGACACGCGGCGAACTCGGGGCCTGGTACAAGATGAACGGGCGGCGCATGCTCGACCTGCGCAAGGCCGGCCCCGCGGGCGACCCGAACTGGAAGCCGCGCGTGATCAAGGGCGGGCAGAAGTGAGTCGCGACGGGCGCGATCGCTGATCCGGTCAGACGACGCCGAGGGCTTGCGCCACGAGTTCGGCGATCGCGATGTCCTGGCAGGCGACACCCGTGAGGTCGGCGATCGAGATGAGGTCTCTGCGGGTCTGCCGCGGCGGCGTGCCGGTGAGCACGGTCCCGAGTTCGACGAGTTGCTCAGGCGTGATGTGTCCTGTGCGCACGGCGAACGAACTGTCGCCGAAGCGTTCGCACTGGGCGCGGCTGTCGACGACGCAGAGGTCGGCGCGGGCAAAGCAGTCGGCCGCGAGTTCCTGCTTGCCACCGCCATCGGCGCCCACCGCGGTCACGTGCATGCCGGGGCGAAGGTCGGCCGCGGCGAGCAGCGGGGTGCGCGATGGCGTCGTGGTGACGACGATGTCCGCGCTGGCGGCGACGGCTGCGGGCGATGCGGCCGCGACGACGCGTAACCCCTCGGCCTGCATCTCCTCGATGTAGCGCGCGACGTGCGCCGGGTTCCGGCCGAAGACCACGACATCGCGGCAGTCGGTGACGAGTCGCAGGCAGCGCAACTGGAAGCGCGCCTGCACGCCGCAGCCGACGATGCCGATGCGGCGGATCGGCGTTCCGGCGAGCCACTTCGCGGCGATCGCACCGGCGATGCCCGTGCGCAGTTCAGTGAGCCAGCCTTCGTCCTCGAGCAGGGCGAGCGGGCGGCCGGTGCGCGCGCAGAACACGAGCATGCAGCCGTTGCCCGACGGCAGGCCGAGCAGCGGGTTGTCGTAGAAGCCCGTCGCGAGCTTGACGACGAAGGTCGGGGAACCGCGGATCCAGCCGTACTTGACGTGGAGTTCGCCGTGTGCGGCGGGGAAATCGAGGTGGCCGACCGGCGGCACGGTGACGTCGCCGCGGCTGAACGCGACGAACGCGCGTTCGATGGCGCGCAGCGCCTGGTCCTCGCGCACGACTTCGCGAATCTGCGTCAGGGGAACGACGAGCATGGTGGGGCGGGGGTCAGTTCTGTTCAGGCCGCGTGAGCACGGCCTTGGCTTGCGCGACGAGCGGCCGGGTCGGCGGGCACTTCGTTCTGTGCGCGCGCGGGCAGCAGAGTCGCGACCCAGACCAGAGCCGACTCGAAACCACGACCCATGGGGCCTCCGAGGTGTTCCTCGAACGCGGCCCACGTTCGTCGGAGTCTCGGCGCGGGTCAAGGGGGCCAGGGAGGAACCGTCTGACCGCGATGGTCACCGGATCTTCGCCAACGCGCGCTGCGCCGCGCGCCGTACCCGCTCCGATGGCGAACTCGCCTCGACCTCGACCAGGGCAGAGCGCAGCGCCCGGAGGTCAGCGACTTCCAGCTGCCCGAGCAGGGAGTCCTGCATCTGTTCCTGATAGCTCGTGCTGCCCGGCAACCGTAGACGGCTGCGTGCCCATTCCTGCAGCACGCGCCGATCAGTCCCATTGCGCGTAGTCGCGGTCAGCAATGCTCCGAACACGCTGGCCTCCTCGAGACCCTCTTCCTCGCTGATGGCGACTCGCGGCGCGCGACCGCAGTACGCGACGATCTCGGCAGGTGTCACCAGGTTTCCCAGCGCCGTGATCGCCGAGCCGCGCGCCATGTATGGAAGCATGGAGCGCGCGATCGAGGCAAGCACCTGGATCACCCGCATGTCGCCGGCTCGCGCGTGCTGCAGGGCCATCGCCACGGCCGCTGCGGTTCTCGTCGACAACGTCCCAGCGTTCGCTTCCTGGATCAGCGCGTCCAGGATGCTCTGCCGTGTTTCCGCACTTCGGGTCGTCGGATGCGAGGCGGGGTAGCGCTCGGGGTCGACGAGGGAACCGAGCGCCAAGGCCAGCTTGAAGCAGAAGCTGGACTCTTCGGCGGGATGTGCTGCCGTGCGCGCGCCGATGCCTTCCAAGACCTCCAAGGCAGCGTGCACGATTGCGTCAGCCTTGCCAGTCGCGTGCAGCCACGCGGCAAGGACGGGCGCCTCGCCTTCGAACGAGGAGCCGCTGCGCGTCAGCAGATCGGCGAGCAGCGCACGAGCCAGTTGCTCGGCGAACTCTGCGTCGCGCACGAACCAGGTAGCGACCCCGGCGTAGAGCTTGGCGCCCTTGAGACTACGCAGCTTCGCGAGTTCCGCAGCCAGCACTGGCGCATCCACCTCGGTTGCGTTCCGCGGCGGCACGGCGCGCCGCACGAGGTCCTGGTTGCCAGTCCTCGACTCCGCCGCGGCATCCGACGGACCTTGTGCCGCGAGGGCAGCAGTCGACGGCGGCTGTGCCGGCGCGTTGGCCTCATCCCACAGCATCGGCCAGTACGCGAATCCCGTGACGAGCAGACCAGTGGCCAAGGCCGCCGCGACCACTTTGAACCCCGTTCCCATGAGCAATGCTCCCGTGGTCGCGACCGTGCCGGCGGCGGCGATCGGCGACACGCGATCGATGCCGAACGCTGCGCCCAGCGCGCTGCGCCAGTCCTGCGCGCCGTCGGCGACTCGTTGCCGCAACAACGCGAGCCCGCGTTGCAGCTGGCTCCTCACCGTCGCCAGGGGTACCCCGAGGCGTGCGGCGATTGCCGGTGGCGATAGCTCGCGCATGTAGCGCAGCAGCACGACCTCGCGGTACGGCTGTGGCAAGGCCAGCACCGCGTCGGTCAACCGTCGCATGGAGTCCCCGACTTCGGCGGCGTGGTCGGCCGGCGGCAGCGTGTCTCGTTGCACCGCGCGCTGCTCGCGTTGCACCCGCCGTCGCGCGGCGCGGTGGTGCTTGCCGGCCAGGTTGCGCAGCACGCCCGCCAGCCAGGCCATCGGCGTGCGCGGCGGCTCGGGCTGCTGCAACGCTGCGACCATCGCATCCTGCAGGAGATCGTCGGCGTCGTCGCTACCGACCAGGGCCTGTGCCAGGCGGCGCAGGGACTTGCCGTGGGTTTGCAGCTCGGATTCGAAGGCGGCGGACATGCGCGGGTGGATCGGCCCACATCCATGTACCCGCAGTGTCGACCTCTGGATGCAGAATCCTCGTCGTCAGCCGAATGGCCCGCAGCACCGGGTCCCCGCGCGCTACTCAGCGAACGGGCGTGAGGACGACGGTCATGCCATCTGCGCGCAGCCAACGCAGCGTCTCACCATCGCGGCGCACGACCGTGCCCAGTTCCTGACCGGGCTCGTGCCGGAGCACTTCTCACCGACGGGTGGGGAACAGCCTGCGCAGGCGCACACGGAATCCGGGCACCACCTCACCGCCCAGTAGGTACCCGCCTTCGTCGATCTCGCGCACGTCGTCCTTGCTGCGGTAGACGGTGGCGTTGGTCGCAACCGGATCGATGACCCAGACCATGCGCGCACCGTGGCGGAGCCATGAGAGTGCCTTCCTGTGCAGTTGCCTGCGCGAGTCATCGGGGGAACGGACCTCGACCGCGAGGTCCGGCGCACCGGGGACGTAGCCACGGGTGCAAGCCTCCGGCAGGCGTTCGTTCTGCACGAACGCGAGGTCTGGAACGAGCACAGTGTCCGGGTTGCGCGTCAACAGGAAGCCGGCGTCGCTGGGGTATACCTTGCCGAGCCGGTTCACTCGAACGTGGCGGGAAAGCACCTCGCTGAGCAGTATCTCCACGTCACCGTGCCAGTGACCGGCGGGGGTCATACGCCGCAGCTCCCCGCGCACCAGCTCGTGACAGACGCCCGGTTCGTCCAGAGACAGCAACTCTTTGGCAGTCGTGATGGTCGGACTCGGCATGGTGGACATGGTATCACTCGCAGCTCCTTGATGGCGCGACACGCGCCCGTGCTATGTGCACCGGATGCGCCAGCGGTTGCAGGAAAACCGGAAGTGCGGACACTCGGGCGCATGCAGACGGCGAACACAGGTCCGCGGCGCGCGCGGTTCGAACTGTTCGCCGTGCTCGCGAGTGCGGCGCTGCACTTCGTGACGACGCTCTGGCACCACCTGCAGTCCACAGACCAGATCGTGCTCAGCAGCGGTTGGCTCGCCTACGTGCTCCTCCGCGCGCGCACGCCCGGCGTGCTCGCGAGTTGGGGCATGCAGCGCGCGGGGCTGCGCGCGAGCAGCCGAGCCGCATTCTTGGCGGGCACGATCGGAGCCATCACCTGCGCCGTCGTCGGAC
>JAYUCN010000789.1:0-3335 GCA_043740335.1 Planctomycetota bacterium | reverse complement strand
CGGCCGCGAACGCTTCGAGCACGACGAACGGCGTGTTCTCGTACCACGTGCTCGGCACGACCAGCGCATCCATGTCGGCGAACACCTGCGGCGCCTGGGCCGCGGCGTACGGACCCGGGAACGTGATGCGAGGATCACCGCCCGCCGCAGCGCGCACCTTCGCGATGTAGCCCGCGAACATCGACTCCTCGGTGCGGCCGTGCACGCGCAGTTCGACGGGTGCTGCCGACGCGCGCACCGCCTCGACGACGAGATGTGGCGCCTTCCACGGCGACAGCACGCCACAGAACGCGAGCCGCAGCGGACGCCGCGGCCGCGCGGTCGCGATCGGCACGATGCGGCCCGGCTCGAGCCCGTACGGCACAACCGTGATGCGTTCGCGCGGGAAGCCGTTCTTGCCGAACATGTCGGCGAGGAAGCGCGACGGCGCCAGCACAGCATCGGCGAGCCCCAGATTGCGCAGTTGTGTGTCCTTGCGGTTGAGCAGCGCGCGCAGGCGCGCTGACGGATCGTCGGTCAGCGTCGGCGCGCCCGCCGCTGCCGTCGTGCCGGCCAGCTCGGGGTGGTTGCAGGCCACGCACCCAGCACCCCCGTCGGGCGGCCCTTCGCACAAAGCGCCATCGCCGCGCAGCAGCGTGAAGCGCGGACACAGGAACCAGAAGTCCATGAGGCTGACGACCGCGAGCGCCCCCGCGTGCTTCGCCACGGCGATCAGGTTCGAGCCGAGCTGGCGCAGATGGAAGAAGTGCACCGCCTCGGGCCGCACGTCGTCGAGCACCGCGCGGAACCAGCCCTCGAGGTGGCGGTTCTCGTAGTCGCGCAGCACGTCGTTGCCGTTGAGGCGCCGCCAGTGGTTCAGACGCAACACGCGGATCCCGTCGTAGGGCTGCTCGAACAACCTGATCGCCGGCCAGTCGCGGTCGTGGTCCCAGTGCAGCGACAGCACCGTCACCTCGTCGCCGCGCCTCTGCGCCTCGCGCGCCGCCGCCAGGCAATACTGCTCCGTTCCCGAGTGGCAGTCGGGGAAGAACTGGTGGATGACGTACAGCAGGCGCATCGCGGTCAGCGCGGACGCTGCTCCGCCGCCAGCAGACCGGCGATGCGTTCGTGCAGGCGGCGCTCGGTCACGCGGATGTCGAAGTCGCGGTCGAAGCGGGCGCGCGCGGCCTTCGCCATGCGACGTTCGAGGGCCGGGTCCCGGATCAGGCGTTCGAGCGCGTCGGCGAACGCCATGCTGTCCCGCTGCGGCACGATCAGCCCTTCCACCTCGTGGTCGACGACCTCGAGGATCGATCCCGAGTCGGTGGTCACGACCGGCAGACACGAGGCGAGGGCTTCGAGCATCGCGGTCGGGATGCCATCCTTGTCGCCCGAAGCGGCCTCGACGTAGGGGGCGACGAACGCGCGGCAGCGCTGCAGGATCGGCGGCAGTTCCTCCTGCTTCATCATGCCGTGCAGCACGACCTGTTCGCCGACGCCGAGGTCGGCGATGCGGCGCTCGAACTGCGCCGCGTACTCGAGGCTGCCCTGGCTGTGCGGATCCTTGCTGCCGATGACGTGTGCGATCACCCGGTGCCCGCGCTTCTTCAGCTCGGCCACCGCTTCGACGAGGTGGATGAGGCCCTTCTTCGGTTCGAGGCGCGAGATCGAGACCACCTCGAAGGCATCGCCCGCCTTGCGCTCGGGCCGGACCATCGGCGGGAAGCGCGCGCCGTCGACGCCGTTCGGCTTGACGATGATCTTGTCGTCGAACTTGCCGCCCGTCTTCTGCGACAGCTCGCGCTTGATGCGGGCGCTCGTCGCGACGATCACGCTGGCGAGTTCGACGTGCAGCGGCACGAGCTTGAACGCGTAGTCGTCGAGCATGTGGTCGGCGTAGCACGAGATGCCGCGCGGCAGGTCGAGCAGCCACGCCGCCTGCATGGCCATGAACGACTGGTCGTAGAAGAAGTAGCTCTGCACGTAGCGCGCACCCGCCAGTTCGGCCATGCGCGCGAACGTGCAGGCCTGCAGCACGAGCGGCTCCTTCTCCAGGTCCTCGACCTTGCGACCGGTCATCGCGGCGACGCGCTGGAGGAACGCGCGCAGGCGACCGGGCTTCGTCTTCTCGAAGTGCTCCTTGTCGCGCACGTGGTTCTCCCAGATCGGCTGCAACTGCACACGATGGTCGGCGAGCCAGGAGAACGCCGCGTGCATCTGGGACGCGTCCCCCAGGTCCCAGTGGAAGAGCTTGACGTCGAGCCCCATGTGGGTGAGCCCGATCATTTCCTGGTACACGAACGTGTGCGAGTAGATCGGCCACTGCCAGCAGGCGGTGACGACGGCCACGCCGTCGGCCTTGCGGCGGCGGCCGAACAGACCGCCGCCCCACATGACGAAGCGGTCCTTGGCGTCGCGGAGCCGGCGATACCACTTCTTGCCGCGTCGCGACGCGTACCCGAGTGGCAGCCTGTTCCAGACGAAGTTGCCGGTGCGGTACTCGCGGCTCTTGCCCTGCCTCTCCATCGCCTCACGCAGGCGCGCGGCTTCCTGGGCGAGTTCGGTCCGCTGCCGCTCCAGGTTCTTCTTCGCCTCGCCGAGCGCCTTGGCGTGCGCGGTCTCGTGCTCGAGGGACGCCGTGCGCGCCGCGGCGAGGTCGGCGGCGAGTTTGTCGCGAGCTTGGAGCAAGCGCGCGGCCTCTGCTTGCTGGGCCCGCAGTGCTTCCTGTTCCCGTGCAACCGACGCGGCGAGTGCCTGACCCTCCGTGCGCGCGGCGGCGAGGTCGGCGGCGAATCTGTCTCGGGTTTCGCGCAAGGTCGCGGCCCCGTACTGCTCGGCTCGCAGTGCTTTCTGTTCCCGTGCAACCGCCGCGGCGAGTTCCTGGCCTTGTTGCAAGAGGCGTTCGCGCTCGGCGCGAAGTTCATCGCGCGCTTGCCTCATGCCATCGCGCTCTGCACGCGTCGCCACCAACTCCCTGGTGATGAGCTCGCGCAGGTCGCGGATCGCGGCGGCTTCGCCGCGGGCTCCCAGCAGATCCGCACGTACGCCGTCGAGGTCGCGCGACAGATCCCTGCTGCGTTGCTCGGACGCGGTCACGTCCGCGCGCAGCGCCTGCTCGACCTGCTGCAGGCTGTCGCGGTGGGCGGTGAGTTGGCGCACCACCTCGGCCAGCTCGTTGCCCCGGCGTTCAAGCTCGCCTTCCTTGGTGCGCAGCGCCTGATTCCCCTGTTCCAGTTGTTCGCGACCGGCCCAGCAGTCGCGCATGCGCGTCTCCAGCGAGTCGACATAGCCCTGCAGCCAGCGCCGCGTGTCGCGCTCGATCGTCGCCTGCTCGGCGGCGAGGTCGCCGAGCAGAC
>JAYUCN010000788.1:0-8091 GCA_043740335.1 Planctomycetota bacterium | reverse complement strand
AAAGGCCATCTGCAGTTGCTCCTCGGTCACGTCGGTGGTGTCGAGAACATACCAGCCGATGGTGTCGAGTGCGTCCTCCGGCAGCGGCGGGCCCTCATCGGCCTCGATGGCGCGCAGGAGATCACCCCAGCGGTCGATGGCGGCGAGCACTTCGGCGTTGGTGAGGCGGGGCAAGAACGTCAGGCAGAGCCGGGTCAGTTGCGCGAAGGCGGAGTGGCCGTCGCCGCGAAGTTCGGCTTCGCTGCGGCGGGAGAGGTCGTCGACCAGCAGGGTGAGGCGGGGTTCGTGGGCTGCGAATGCCGCCGCGGTGTCGGGGTCGAGGTCCGACGCGGGTGGCTGCAGGACCAGGGGCTCGGTGCCGTGGTAGAGCACGATCGGCACGATGAGCGGAGTGCCTGCGGTTCCGCGACGCTGCATGATGTGGCGAAGGTGCACGACGTAGCGCAGCACCTGGCCAGTCAGCCCTGGGTCTGGGCCACTCTTGTGCTCGATGACGAAGATGACGATCTCGTCGCGGCCACGCAGGTTGGCGGTGAACACGAGGTCGGCTCGGTACGAGCGCAGGCGCAGGCCGGGGAAACGTTCGTTGGCCGGAGCGAACGTGCTCCAGTCGATCGCCGCGACCATGAGGGCTGGCAGTACAGACCTCACCCAACTCGCCACGTGGCGGGGATGTCGGAAGGTGAAGTGGAAAAGGGTGTCATGCGGTGTTGCCGTGCCCATGCACGCTGTGGATTGCCGGGGCCGACTTTGCGCAGAGAATCGCGCGAGCGGCGAAGGTGATGCGCGAAAGGGCACCGCCGGGGGGCTCGGTGCCTGCTGGCTCCTACGGCCCCCGGCGGCGCGTGCGGTTCGGCCGGCCTCAGGCTCCGGCACCGGCAGCGGATCTGGACATCACGGTGCGCAGCCTGGCAGTGCCGCGAAGCGACCGCCGGGATCGGGCGAAGGGACGTCTTGGCACACCGCAACCCGAGGCTGTTGTTGCGGATCGAAGGACCGCGCGTTCCGGGCCGGGTTGTCGAAGCTGCCGCCGCGATTGCAGCGGTTGGAGGAGCGATGGAACCACTGCCGTGTCGAGTCTGGCACACCACGCGCGGCGCAGGCCGAGCGTGTTGCCATGGGTCAGATGGGCGATCACCGACCGGGTCGCATCGGCGAGCTGGTCGATGTCGAGCAGGCTGTGGCGGAACTGCCAACTGCGCTGCTGCAGTCGCGCCTTCGTGCGGGCCAGGTTCTCGGGACGCAGCGCAACAGCCCTCGGTAGATGCGGAAGCCGAGGAACGGCAGGCCACACGCGGTCGGCGTCAGCATCGTCGCGCTGTCCTTCAGTCGCAGCTGCATGCCATGCAGGAACTGCTCCACCTGCGCGAGCCAGCCGCGCAGCACAGCCTTGTCGTCGCCGAACAGCACGAAGTCGTCCATGTAGCGCACGTAGCCCGGCACGCGCAGGTCCTCGGTGATCCAGTGGTCCAGGCGGTCGAGCACGAGGTTCGCGAACCACTGGCTCGTGAGGTTGCCGATCGGCAGGCCGCGACCGTCGGCGCCGCCGCTGCGCACGAGCCTTTCGCACAGCATGAGCACACGTCGGTCCTTCACGATGCGTCGCAGGGTGTCCATCACGACGTCGTGCGCGAGCGACGGAAAGACCCCCTTCACGTCGAGCTTCAGGAACCACGAGTGTCGTCGCACGAGCCGATGCGCGTGCCGCAGTGCGCGGTGCTGGCCCTTGCCGCGCCGGCAGGCGTAGCTGTGCGCGATCATGCGGCGGTCGAACCATGCTTCCAGCGGATCGATCAAGGCGTGGTGCACGACGCGGTCGCGGAACGGTGCGGCGGTGATCGTGCGCACCTTCGGAGCTGGAGCGGCTGGGTCATCCGCCGATCGCCCGCGCTGATCTCGCGCCGCTGGCGGCGTGATGCTCTCGCCGTGAACCCGGCTACCGCCCGCCACCGAGCTCCATGCGCGGCACCACGCGTTCGTTGCCATCCTCGATCTCGAAGAACGTCGGTTCCTCGATCCCCATCATCCCGCCGACCACACTCGTCGGGAACGACTCGCGCAGGTTCCGCATCTCGCGCACGTTGCCGTTGAAGAGCCGCCGCGCTGCCGCGATGCGATCCGCGGTGACCGCCAGCTCCACTCGCCAGACGCTGCGGCTCCGAATATTCGAGATCTGGCCGTGGCTGCAGCGCCTGCTGCAGCCGACGGCTCAGAGCCAGTTGAGGTTGTTGTTGGCGCGATCGAGCGCCGTCTTCAGCGCTTCCTGGGCGGCACGGAACGGGCTGCCGCTCGGCGTGTAGGGGTGCGCGCAGAGGCTGGTGATCGCCTGTTGCATGAGGTTGGCGATCGTGATGTTGCCGAGCGTCCCGCCGTTGGCCACGCAGTTCGGGTTGACGAAGCCGACGAGGACGTTGCAGTGCATGGCGGCGAGCTGCGCCGACAGCATGTAGGCCATGTTCGTGGCGTTGGCGGCTTGCAGCCAGGCGGCCCAGCTCGACAGCGTCGCGGGGGCGACGTGTTGGCCACTGGCGTTGACGAGGCACAGACCCGGCAGCGTGGCGAGGATGCCGTACTGGCTCACCAACGGCAGGCCGTTGGGGTTGCGCCAGAAGCCGATCGTGTGGCCGTTGCAGGCGAGTGCGGGGTGCCGCACGCCGAAGTTCACTTCGTGGTTTGCGCAGTCGTTGACGACGACCGCGACCGAGGCTGGCGTCGTGACGACGTAACCCGACCCGGTCCCGAGCTGCAGGGTGACCGTGTAGTTGCCTTGGGCGAGAGCGAGGAAGCAGTAGCTGCCATTGCCAGCGGTGGTTGCCGACTGCGGTGTGCCACCGTTGCCCAGCTCGACGTGGAGGCCGCCGACGCCGCCTTCGCCGGCATCGCGCACACCATTGCCGTTGGCGTCGTTGAACACCACGCCGCACACGTCACTGCCGGAGCCGCTCCCGATGTGGAAATCGGAATAGGAGCGCACGCAGCATTGGCCGAGTGTGCTGTTGAAGCCGCCCACGAGCAGGTACGGATTCTGGGGGCCGTTGCTGAGGTCCCAGCAGTCGCCGTACCACGCCTTGAACTGGCATGGCTCGTTGAGCGAGGAGTGGAACGGGGCGAGGCGGATGCTCTGGCCGATGCCGTTGAGACCGAGGCCGAAGACGGGCGGCGTCCCGCCGTTCGTGAAGGGCAGCGACAGCGTGATGACGCCGGCGTTGTTGGCAACGGCAACGAAGCGATCGAGCGGGTCGTTGGTCGACAACACTTCGTCCGGGCCGCCGATCGGATCGGTGACGTGCACGTAGTAGGTGCCGGAGGGCAGCGTGGGAGCGAAGGCCAGGAAGACCTCCTGGGTCGTGAAGGTGTAGGAATACGTGCCGGTGGCCGGGTTGATCACGTTGGGCGCTTCGACACCCTGGCTGTTGACGAGGTAGAGGCGGAACTGGTTGTCGGTGCAGTTCTGGCCGGGAAGGGATGCGCCGATCACGACGGCGGCGAGGAGGGAGACGTAGGCTGAGTTCATGGTTGCGAGGATTTGCTTGCGAGTTGGGCCGCCACCATCACGCGGTTGCGGTTTGAGGGACGGGACGATACCAAGGTCGACCTGGTTGCGCATGCCGCGAGAGACTCTCTCGTCGCCGTCGTGCGCCGTCACTGGCCTGGAGCGTCGCGCGGCCGTGCAGCGGATGAGCCGATGCCAACGGCACCACGACGCCGGGCACCGGTTGCGCTGCGGCCCCGCGTCCTGCTTCAGCGTCCGTCAGGAACACGCACGCGAGCGAAGCCTTGCATGCGGGAGCCGGGTCCGCTCAGCAGTGCCCTCACTTCGCGAGTCGCGGCAGATGCAGGGTGTTCGAGAGCCTGTAATTGCCGAAGTTCTGCATCAACTGGCCGAGGATTGCCTCGTCGAAGGTGATCGTCGCGTAGTCGGCGGAACCTTGCAGGGTCATGTTGCCGGTGCAAACCACGGATCCGCTGATCGCTGAAGGGTCGCGCATCGTCATGTTGCCCTCGACGTAGAGCAGGCCCGAGAAGTTGGAGTCGTTGCCGGGATTCATCACGAGGTTGCCGCGCACGATCACGATGCCGGTACCAAGGAGGGGGGCGGTGCTGTCGATATGCAGTGTGGGCACGTCGATGATGATCAACGACATGCTCGGAATCGGGCTCGGGAAGTCCGCGGGGTCGGTGATCACCATGGTGGCCATGGCGGTGAGTTCACTCCACCCCATGCCGAACACCGCTTCGTAACTGTCGTCGTACGTGGTCGTCGTCGCCAGGGCCGGCGAACCCGTGACGCGGTTGGCGCTGGCCGGGCCGACGGTGGGAGTGCCGCTGCCCTGGGGATAGAAGATGCCCGCTCCCGAAGCACCGCCGTAGATGCGGCCATTCGTGTTGACGTGGCACGAGTTGCCGTCGCCGACGTTGACCGCAGCCTGGCCCGGGAGCCCGATCACGATGCGGCGGACCTCGGTCTCCATGAGCTGCGAGGAGATGACGCGGTTGGGCGCCTGGTCGAACGCCACGCTCGGATCGTCGCGGTGGTACACGTAGCCGACGCTGCGCAAGCGCCAGACCATGCCAGGGTTGCCGCCAGCCCTCGGCTCGGAGATGTCCTCGCACCGGAACTGCTCTCGCCGCAAGAGGCGCACGGGGTCGGGATCGCCTGGCCAGTCCTTCCACGCCTCGTAGCGTGCCCAGACCGATCCTGTGATCTTGAACTCCCTGACCAGACCGATGTCGGGATCGGCGGTGTCGAGGATGGCCGGCGTGGCGCTCGTGTCGAGCACGGGAGCGAACGTGAGGACTGGTTGGGACGTCTGCCGCCGCAGCCAGGCCAGGGTCTCTGCCAACCCGGAACGGGCTACCTGCACCGCTTGGGCATTGGCCGCGAAGTTCGTTCGCGTCTTCTTGGCGTGCGCATCGAGCAACAAGCCGCCCGTCGTCACGATGCCGATGACGACGATCGTCAACAACAGCGACACGATCAGCGCGGCACCCCGCTCACTTCCGGTCTGGTCGAGAGGATCTCTGCACATGCCCTGGTCTGCCATCGGGTCCCCCCCTTAGGACCGGGGCTGATCGACCTGAAATGGCACACCCTTGAATGGCGAGCTACAGGATGTCCTGACCGTTGGGCACAGGCTCGCTGCCACCGGCGCCATGCCCGTCGGTCCGTTCGCCGGCCGACGTCTACTTCAGCGTCTGCCAGAGGAACACGTAGGCGAGCGAAGCCATGAACGCTGCCTGCTTGTTGTCGGCGGCACCGCCGTGGCCGCCCTCGATGTTCTCGTAGTACAGGGCGTCGTGCCCCTGCTCCATCATGAGTGCCATCATCTTGCGCGCATGGCCGGGGTGCACGCGGTCGTCTCGCGTCGACGTCGTGAACAGGACCTTGGGATAGAACGTGTCCCGGTGCAGGTTGTGGTAGGGCGAGTAGCGCACGAGCCACTTCGCTTCTTCCGCGTTCTCGGGATCGCCGTACTCGCCCATCCACGACGCCCCCGCGAGCAGCTTGTGGTAGCGCAGCATGTCGAGCAGCGGCACCTGCACGACGATGGCCCCGAACAGGTCCGGGTACATCGTCAGCATGTTGCCCATGAGCAAGCCGCCGTTGCTGCCGCCCTGGATGCCGAGGTGCGGTTTGCCCGTGATCTTCTGCGCGATGAGGTCCTTGGCGACGGCGGCGAAGTCCTCGTAGCACTTGTTGCGGTGCTGCTTGAGTGCTGCCTGATGCCACTTGGGCCCGAACTCGCCACCGCCGCGGATGTTCGCGACCGCGTAGACGCCGCCCTGCTCGAGCCATGATGCACCGACGCCGGCGCTGTAGCCGGGCGTCATCGACACTTCGAAGCCGCCGTAGCCGTAGAGCAGGGTCGGGGTGCTGCCGTCGCGCACGAGGCCTTTTCTGGCGACGAGGAAGTAGGGAATGCGCGTGCCGTCCTGCGAGAGCGCTTCACGCTGCGAGACTTCGAGTCCCTTCGCATCGAAGTACGCGGGCAGGGTCTTCAGCATCTTGGCGGGGCCCTTGCCGATGGTGCCGAGCCAGAGACTCGTCGGCGTCAGGTAATCCGTGATGGTCAGGAAGTAGTCGTCGCTGGTCTCATCGTCGATGGCACCGGCACTCACGGTGCCGAACTCGGGCAGGCCCGGCAGCGGCTCGCGCTTCCAGGTCCCGTCCACATGCGTGAGCACCGTGATGCGATTGCGCACGTTGTCGAGCACGTTCAAAAGCACGTGGTGTTGGGTCGGGGAGAAGCCGGCCAGCGAGGAACGCTCCGTCGGCAGGAACAGCACGTCGAACGTGCGCTCACCCGCGAGGAAGGCTTCGAGCTTCGTCGCCAGCAAGGCACCCGCCGGATGCGTGGTGCCACCGACGGTCCAGTCGTCGCGCAGTTCGAGCAGCAGCCACTCGCGGTGCAGGTGTGCAGTCGCGCTGTCGGGCTTCTCGATCTTTCTGGGCGTGCCGTCGCGCAGCAGGAAGAACTCGTTGCTGTAGAACGTGACGCCGCGATGGACGATGTCGCGTGGAAAGCCCCTGGTCTGGTCGCGCGTCGCGAACAGGGACACGTCCTCGACCTTGCCCTCGGCGACGACCGTCGCCGACGACAGCGGCGTGCCGCGGCGCCAGAGCTTGGCGATGCGCGGGTAGCCCGACGAGGTCATCGACCCGGGCCCGAAGTCGGTGGCGACGAAGACGGAGTCGAGGTCGCGCCACGAAGCGCCGCCCTTGGCTTCCGGCAGCACGAACCCTTCGGCGATGAAATTGCGCGCTTCGACGTCGAACTCACGCGTGACGCTGGCGTCGGCACCGCCGCGCGACAGCGACAGCAGGCAGCGCTTGTAGTCGGGCCGCAGGAACGAAGCGCCGTGCCAGACCCAGTTCTCGTGCTCGAGCTTGCCCAGCGCATCGAGGTCGAGCACGACGTCCCACTTGGGCTCTGCCTTCCTGTACTCGTCGAGCGTGGTGCGCCGCCACAGGCCGCGTGGGTTCTGCGCGTCCTGCCAGAAGTTGTAGTAGAAGTCGCCGAGCTTGCCGACGTACGGGATGCGCGCCGTCGAGTCGAGGATCGACAGCAGGCGCGCGTTCGTCGTTCGGAACAGGTCCGTGTCGGCGAGTTGCTTCTCGCTCGCGGCGTTGCGCTCGCGCACCCAGGCGAGCGAACGTTCGCCCGCGACGTCTTCGAGCCATTCCCGAGGGTCGGTGTTGGTGGCGGTTCTGGGCTGCTTGCTCGGCATGTTCGGTTCTTGGGCGAGGACGCAGGCCAGAAGGGCGAGCGGCATCCACAGGTGGCGGTTCATGGCGACTCCGGGTGGCGGCGAGACTAGCGGCCGCGGTTTCTGCGTGCACGGACGACACGCAAGGAAGTCGGGAGTTGCGAGTACTGCGGGCGGAAACGGCGGCTACGCTCCGCGCGGGCGGTCAGGCATGTTGCGGATACCGATCGAAGCAGGCATCGCTGCGGGCGCACCGGCGTGGGTCGAAATCGACCTCGAGGCCGTTCTGCACAACGTGCGCGAGTTCCAACGCGTGCTGCGGCCCGGCTGTCAGCTCATCGCAGTCGTGAAGGCGAATGCCTACGGGCATGGCATGCTGCGCGTGGCGCGCACGGCGCTGCAGAACGGTGCCGACCAACTGGCCGTCGCCAACGTGGCCGAAGGCGCGCGGCTGCGCGAGGCCGGCATCACGGCACCGATCCTCATCGCCGGTCCCGTGGCGCCCGGGGAAGCCGGGGCCGTGGTGCAACACGGGCTGTTGCCGAGCCTCGGCACGGTCGAACTGGCGCACGCGCTGGCGCGCGCGACGCAGCGCTTCCCGCCGGTGCACATCGAGGTCGACACCGGCATGGCGCGGCACGGCGTGCCGGCGGCGGCACTGGGGGCGTTCGTCGACGCGTTGCGTGGGCGCGGTCGGCTCGCGATCGCTGGCGTCTACACGCACTTCGCGGCGACTGGGGTCGACGAGAAGGCGGGCATGCAGCGGCAGCTGGAAGCGTTCACGGCCGCGGTGGCAGCGGTGCGCGAGCTGCGCGGCGTGAAGCAGCACGTGTGCAACACGCTCGGGGCGTTGGTACTGCCGGAAGGACATCTCGACGCGGT
>JAYUCN010000787.1:0-3339 GCA_043740335.1 Planctomycetota bacterium | reverse complement strand
AATCGACCGCACGATCCAGGTGCGCGCCCCTGACGGCGTCGTGCGCTCCTACTCGAGCCTGCTGCAGACCGACGCCGCGATCAACCAGGGCAACAGCGGTGGTGCCCTGCTCGACATCACGGGCAAGCTCGTCGGCATCAACAACGCCATGGCGATGGGTGCCGAGAACATCGGTTTTGCGATCCCGATGGACGTCGTGCGTCAGGAGTTCCAACGCGAACTCATCCAGAGTGCCTCCTTCGCTACCTCGGCCGACGCTCCCTGGCTCGGTCTCGAGGTGGCGGATCGCGACGGCGCCGTCGTTGTCTCGGAGGTTCTGCCAGGCAGTCCGGCAGCGACTGCCGGGGTGCTGGCCGGCGACGTGCTCGCGCGCATCGGCGCGCAGAACATCCGCTCGTCGATCGACTACGTGCGGCAGTTCTTCGTTGCCAAGGTCCAGCAACCTCTGCCGTTGACGCTGCGCCGCGGCGGCCGCGACATCGAGGTCGCCCCCCGACCGATCACGCGGGAACAGGGCACGGTCCTCACGACCATCGGTGCGTCGATCGACGAGATCGACGTCGATCGGGACCAGTCGCTCGTGCGGAAGGCGACGCTGGCCTTCTACCGCGACCGACGTCTGCGCCCCGGGTCGCTGTTCCCTGCCGTGCTGCGCATCCAGGCCGTGCAACCCGACTCCCCCGCCGAGTCCGTCGGCCTGCAGGCCGGCGACGTGTTGCTGGCGGTCTTCGCGCAGAGCGGCTTCGGCGAACAAGAAGTGCCCATCACGTCCCGCTTCGACCTCGCGCGCCTGCTCGAGCAACAGCGGGGCAAGGGCCTCAAGATCGCGATCCTGCGCGGCGACGAAGACCTCGTCGGCACGATCGACGTGCGCGGCATCCAGCGTCGCTGAGGAAGGAGGCGAGCCTCACCGCCACACCCATGTGCAGCGGGCCACCATCGAGAACGTCGTGGCCAGATCGGGATCGTCGGGGCTCGGCGCCTCGGCGATACAGTCCCTGAGGTTCTCGCGCCGCAGCAATCGCCGCAGATCCGGGGGTTCGAACGCTTCGAGCAGCATCAGGGCGTCGGCCGCGTGCAGTTCCCGATGCTCGGCGAACGTGCGGCCCTCGGCACACCGCCAGTGCGTCGGCAGACCGGGGCGCCCGCGTCCGATCTGCTCGATCAGCGCCTGCTGCACGGCGCGCACGCGGTCCGCGGTCTCGGCATCCGGGCGTCGCCGAAGATGGGCCAGCAGGGCGGGAACGACGATGCCGCCCGTGATCCAGCCGCGTTCGAAGTAGACGCCGTCGCCGACCTCGCCCTCGCCGAACCGGAAGGTGTGAACGCGCGGGTCGTAGCGGTGCACGATGGAGATGGCGAGCCGGTCCGCAGCGCGCGCCACGGTCGGGTCTCTATCGACGGCGAGCAGTGCTTCGAGTTCGAGCAACGGCCAGGCGTAGTCGCGCGCCAGTTCCTGCCGCCCTTCGCCCATGGGCGGCGATGCCGCCAAGGCCCGACCGAGGTTGCGCGCAGCGGCGAGGTGACCATCGTCGGCCAGCAGGAGCCCGACCCACAGCAGTCCCTGCAGCCACGCGTGACCCGGGGCCGGCACGCCGCTGCGATGGTCGAGCCCGTGCGGGAACGGCAGGCCCGTGCGCAGATCGAGGTCGCGGTCGCGCAGGTGCTGGGCAGCGCGCGCCGCCATGGCGAACGCTTCGCGATGGTCGAGCGCCACCGCCGTGCGCAGCAAGGCCAGAGTGGTGTCGAACTCGAGGTTCGTGACGACCTGCCCGCTGCGCATGAAGTCCCCCGCACCGCGCGCGCCCGGCAACTCGGGCAATCGCTCTACGAGGCCGGCGAGGTGCTTCTGCACGAACGCCGCCGCGCGACCGCCAGCCGGCAGCAGACGCACCGCTTCGAATACGCGCCGCGGCAGCTTGCAGACGACCTCGGCCCGCCTCCCCGCCGCCTCGCTCCAGCAGGTGCGCGCTTCGCCGACCGTGTAGACCTCGCCATCGACCATCGTCGGCACCGTGAACTCGGTACGCACGCACTCGTCGACGCTGCCATCGCACCAGCGCCAACGCATGCGGCGTTCTCGGCCGCACGGTACGACGACTTCTTCTTCCTCGCGCACGAAGGCCGGACCGCAACCGTCCGCGCACTCGGCCGCACCGCCTGCCACCACGCGCGCATTGCCGCCGCCAGTGCCACCGCCAGCACTACTGGCACCCACGATCGCGAGTTCGACCCAGACCGGGTCGGCAACAGGGCCACCGATCGGCAGTCGCCGCCATTGCAACACGCCCCTGCCTTGGAGCCTGAGTCCCTGCGTCAACGCCACGGCGGGCAACGGCACCCCGAACCGCACGGGGTGTCCATCGAGCGGCACGGTCAGCAGCCCCTGCAACAACGGCGTGCACAGAAGCGAGAGGATCGTCATGCCGCACTGTGCACTGGCCCGGCGCCGCGGTGGCACCAATCCCGCCTTTCGCGCCGCGATCCCTCCGACCACGCGCCGGTGCGGGAGTCGGATGAGAAGGAATCCGCGATTGGCATGCCCCCCTTCCACCACTGGATAGGAGAGACCAAGATGCTGCGGTGACCACTTCGGACCCCGAGTTCTTGGCCAGATGGGAGCAACTCGGGAGGTTCTTCATGGGCACTTCAGACGTGCACGTGGCGCTTGACCGCGTCACACGCAAGCTGGACGAACTCGGCATTCCGTACGCAATCTGCGGCGGCTTGGCCGTCAACGCGCACGGACACCAGCGGGCGACGACGGATGTCGACGTGCTGCTGACGGCAGCAGGGCTGGCAAAGTTCAAGGCCAACGCACTCGGGCTCGGCTGGCTCGAGAAATTCCCCGGCAGCCGTGGGGTCAAGGACGCGGACCGCAAGGTGCCGATCGACATCCTGCTGACCGGCGGGATCCCGGGCGATGGCACGCCGCACGGGTTGGTGTTCCCGGATCCGGCCACCGTCGCGATCGAGAAGGAGGGCAAGCACTACCTCGCGCTCGGCACGCTGATCGAGTTGAAGCTCGCGAGTGGCCTGTCGTCGCCGGCGCGCCTGCAGGACCACGCGGACGTCGTGGCGCTGATCCGCGTCAACGGTCTCGGCGAACACTTCGCCGACGCGCTGCATCCCTACGTGCAGGCGAAGTACCGGGAACTCTGGGGCCACGCGCAGAAGCCGTCGTCGCTACCGGAGTGACCCGCAGTCGGCGGCGGCGAATGCACAGTGCCGTGAGTGATGGCAGTCGCCGTCAAGGCTGCTGGCCTAGGCGCAGCACGTAGGGCACCACCGGCGGCAGGTCCGTCGCGTCAGGGTTCTCCGTGGACCAGTGCTTCAGCA
>JAYUCN010000786.1:0-3341 GCA_043740335.1 Planctomycetota bacterium | reverse complement strand
CTCCGGCACGATCGGCCAACCACCGCTGTCGAACCGGACGTTGCTGATCTGGGCTGGGCTGCCCTGGATTGGGCCGCTGCGCGCCGGCTGCTCTGCGGCGGTTGGCGGCTTGCTCGGGGGCGGCTTGTTCGCCGACGGCGACGCCGTTTGGGCCCGCAACCCCATCGTCAGGAACAACAGCACGAGCAAGGCACGCATGCCCCCATGCCATCGGCATTCGGCACCCGCCACGTTGAGTGAGGACGCCGGGCAGGCCATGCTGTGCTTGGTGCGCTGCCATTGTCTGCCCGTGCTCGCCTTGTTCGCCGCCTGCGCGGTCGGGCCGACCCCGACGCAGCCGGACCTGCTGCGGCCAACGGTCCCGCTCGCCGTCGCACTGCCTGCCGGCACCCTGCTGGAACCGGTCGTCGCCGACGGGCTGCCCGACGAACCGCGCTACCGCGCCGCAACCGTCTGGTGGCGCGAAGCCCTGCGCCAGAGCGTCGCGTTCGAACTGCTCGAGGGGGCCGCGACGCCACGGCACGCCATCGTCGAGCTCACGATCGACCCGACGGCGCGCACTCTGGCAGTGTTCCTGCGCCACGCGGGAACCGAACACGCCCTCGCCGGCGGCTCGTTCGCGACCATCGACCTGCCCGCCGCGATCGATCGGGTGGCCTGGGCTGCGCGCCTGGCGTTGGGCGAAGACGCCGCCCGACCTGTTCCCGTACAGGCCTGCACCTCCCCGGACCCAGCCGTCGTACTCGCGGTCGAGGACGCCTTGCAATTGCTGCGCGATGGCGCCATCGATGGGGCATATCGGGCTCTGCTCGATGCGCGCGCGCGCGACGGCGGCGCGCCGTTCCTGCTCGATGGACTCGCTACCGTCGAACTCATGCGCGGCAACCTCGCGCTGGCCGAACGCCTCTGCCGCGAAGCCCTCGGCTACGACCACCGCCTGCAACCGACTACCCAGCATCGGCTCACGCGCACCCTGTTGCTCGCGCGCGCCTCGCTGCGACCCGACGACGCCGTCCGCCACGACCGCGAACTGCTCGTCCTCGGTGAAGTCGCCCACCGCGAACGCCCCTGGGACCCGCAACCGGAGTTCTCGCAGGCGATCGCCCACGACTTCCTCGGCGAGTTCCAGCTCGCACGGCCCATTCTCGAACGCCTGCGCCAACGCCTGCCCGATCAGCCGATGATCGCCTACCACCTGGGCTGGGCATGCCTCGGCACGGGCGATGCAAACGCCGCCGTCCGCCAGTTCGAGGCGGCGGCACTGCGACTGCCGACGCCGTGGGTCACCTTGCCACGCACGATCGCACTCTACGAAGCGGGCCAGCACGATGCGGTGGCGAGCCTGCTGCAGTCGTTGCTCACCGATCCGGCTGCGCCCGACGGTGAGCACGTTCACGTGGTGGTGCGCATGCAGGCGGCGCATGCCTTGCTGCGCGACGATCGTGAGACCGCGAGAAACCTCATGTTCGCCGACCTCAACTGGCTCGCCAAACACGCGACCGTGCTCGAACAACGCAGTGGCGAGTTCGCCGAAGAGTGCGCGGTGCTGGTCCGGCTCGGCGGTGACAACGGCCTCCTGCCACTGCTCTCGACGATCCAGAACCAGCATGCGGGCACCGCCGTGGCCGATGCGTGCGCGTTCGTCGGCGGCCTGGTGTCGGTAGCGGAACGCCGCGAGCGCGCGACCACGATCGAGGGCCAACTCGGCCGCGGCGGCGACAACGTGTGGGCGACGCTGCTGGCAGCGTTTGCGCACGAGTTGCGCGGCGAAGTCGCCGACATGCAGTTGGAACTCGCGCGCGCGGCCCGACTCTCGGCCTCGCCAATGACAAAGGCACTGCTCGCGCGCAGTCTACGCGCCACCGGCAAGGTCGCGGAAGCCGACCAGCTCTTGCAGACCCTGCGCTCCGAGATGAAGACAGTCCACCTGCGCCGCCGATCGCAACACCCGATGCTCGGGCCCGAACTCGCGTTCGCGTTCCTCGCGCAGTGATGCCTCGATCTGGGATCCTTCGCGCCGAGTCTCCGGCGGCCATTCAGCCGAGCAGCAGCAACCGACAGCGACCCGACTGCACCATGCCCGCCCGTTCGTAGGCGGACCGCGCTGGAGCGTTGTGCATGCCGACGTGCAGGCACACGAGCCCCGGGGCGCTTCGCATGCACGTGGCGACGAGCTGCGCGGCGAGGCCGCGGCCGCGGCACTCCGGGAAGGTGAACACGCCTTCGACCACGATCCCGCCCGGACCAATGCTGCCGATGTCGAGCTTGCAGTGAAAGCCGCCGATCGGACCGAGGACCTTGGTCGCACCTTCCGCGATGCGTTGGTCGATGGTGTCGCGCAGCCAACGCCGGTCGACCCGCGCGGGTTCGATGTTCAGATCGCTCGCATTGAGCAGCAAGGTGGCCTGCACGAGCCGATCGCGGTCGCCGCGTTGGGCGGAACGAACGTCGTCGTTGACCAGTGCGGTCGTCGCACTGGTCGCCGTGCCCGTGTAGTAGACCTGGTCGCGCAACAGCAGCGGCTTGCCGGCGGTGCGGTCGCGCAGCGCGTTCACGACCGCGGTCGGGCCCATGGCGATGCGCCACGGGTGGCGGGCCCGCGCCATGGCGTCCGCGAGGGCGTTCACCGCGGCCGATGCAAGCTCGTCACCGGCCACGATCACGAGGTTGCCGCGTGGCCCAAACCAACAGAGACCCGCATCGACGCCTTCGTGCACGAACACGAAGCCATCCCCTTCGCCGCTCGCCAGCGCATTCTGCACGTAGACCCCGTGCACCCCCGCCGGCGCGACGAGAGCCGACAACGTCGGATCGTCGAACGCCAGTTCCCGCGTGGTGTGGTTACGTGTCATGGTCCTCAAGAATCCGGTGCCGGCGACCGATCAGCAACGGTGCTCCGACCCTGGACACCGCTTTGGACACCTACGACTTCCTGTCCGACCCCCGCGCCCTCTCCCTCGACGAACGGGTGGCCAGGCAGAGCCGCATGCATCGCGATCAGTCCCTCTGGCTGCAGCGCCTGCAGGCACTCGCTGAACCGCCGACGCCGGCGAAGGACTTCCCCGCCTTCCTGCTGGCCACGCCACCGTTCGCCGAACTCGCGCAGCGCCTTCGCAACGCCACGGTGCGGAGCCAGCTGTCGGGGCCGGTCGCCGACGAACTCGACTGGTTCCTGCATGCGTTCCGCGACTACTTGCGCACGTGCGACGGCGAAGACGTGTTCACGCCGGACCAGCGACGCTGCTAGGAGTCTGCGCCACGGGATGCCGCGGCAAGCCTGATGATTTCGCACTGAAAAAATCCTCTCCGCAGCGCCCGTGCGTAGAGAGGTTGCATGGCCC
>JAYUCN010000785.1:0-3343 GCA_043740335.1 Planctomycetota bacterium | reverse complement strand
GTGCGAACACGCGCTCGACCACGAGCGCACCGACCTGAAGCCGTTCCATGCGGCGCGGCGGCAGCGACTCGGCGGCGCCCGCGAACGTCTCGGCCGGCCGCCATTCGCCACTGTTAGGATCGAACGCTTTGCCACTGCCCGCGAGCGGCAGCAGGGCCTTCTGGCTCAGCGCCTCGCGGCCGCCTGCGAATGGATGCGCCACCGGTTGCCGCGCCGCGACGAGCAGGATCTCACCGCTGCCCTTCTGCGTGCGGAACTCGGTCCGCGGCGGCAGGAACACCGCCATCGGTCGCCCTGCGAACGGCGTCGGCCGCGCGCCGCGCGCTTGCCACACCGTCGAACCGCCGACGAGATCGAACGTTCCCGACAGCAGCAGCACGGTGGTCTCGACGTCACCGGTCGTGATGAGGTCGGGGTCGCGAGGTCGCCAGAGCTGCACGTGCAAAAGCCACCGCGTGCCCTCGAGTTCGGCGGTGCGCAGTCGCTCGTCGCCGCCGAAGGCCGCGGCGTTCATCGGCCTGCCTCGATCTTGATGGCGGCGTCCTTCAGCAGCTGCTGCGCCAGTTCCTGCGCGCGGTACGCGCGCAGCAGTTCGACGAGGCTGTCATCGCTCGGCACGGCGTCGATGGCGAGCACCTTGACGAGGTAGCAGCCCTCGTCGGTGCGCACGGGTGCCGAGACTTCCCCGTCCGCGAGCGCAAAGGCCGCCGCCAGCACGGGCGCAGGCAGCTTGTCGGACCGCCGACGGTGCCAGCCCGCATCGCCGCCGTTGGGCTTGGTCGCCGGGTCCTGGCTCTCGATCGTCGCGACGGTGGTGAACGACTCCTTGCGCAGCCGGGCGCGCACGCCTTCGAGTTGCTTCGTCGCCGCCTTGAAGTCGAGTGGCACGAGTCCATTCGGTTCCTCGAGCGCACGCACGAAGACGATGCCGAGGTGCCGCCGCGGACCGACGAGATCTAGCACCACCTGCCGGTCGCGCGCGAGTTCCGCCGCGAGTACCGGCCCCGGGAAGCGCTTCTGCGCGAGCTTGTCGAGCAGCACCTGGGCGCGGAACACGCGCAGGTCCCTGAGGGCTTCGATGCTGAGGCCCTCGGCCTTGAGCATCTGCTCGAGCGAGACGCCGCGGTAACGCGGATCACGCGCGGCATCGTCGCGGCGGTGCTGCACCGCATCGGCGATGTCGGTCGCGGTGAGTTGCACGTTTTCGCGGCGCGCCAGCGCCTCGATCGATTGCAGGTAGACGACCTGATGCACGAACCGGTCGCGCTCGTGGTCTTCGCTCGTGCGCAGCAGCAGGAAGCCGAGGTCGAGGATCGGCAGGTCGCTGTCGTCGACGCGCGCGGCGGTGCCGGCCGGCAGCTGATCGGAGTCGGTGACCACCTTGCTCTTCCTTCGCTCCTCCTGGAGCCAGAGTTTCAGCATGTCGCCGCTGACGGACTCCGCTGTGCCGAGGCCCAGTTCCCGACGCACGAGGCGCTCGTGCGCCATCTGCACCGAGAGGTCTTCGTACCATTGCGCCATGCCCGTGTTCCGCACCGCCGGGAAGTCCTCCGGTCGCTTGCCGGCGGCACGCAGCTGCTGCTGCAGTTCCTCCCAGAACGCCCGCACCTCGGCTTCCTTCGGCATGAGGTTCTGCTTCGTCGCCGCGCGCCGCGTGAGCAAGGTGTCGATGAGCACGTCCGTGGCTTGCTTGCCGCGGTCGCGGCGGCGCAGGTGGAACGCCATCTCGAGCGCGACGTCGGTGCGGGTCACGGTCGCGGGTTTGCCCTCGAGCTGGAACTCGGCGAGCACCTCGGGTGGATCCTGGGGTCGGGCGGCCAGGAGAGCGAGTGGCAAGGCGGCGAGCACGTTCATCGGCGGGGCACGATAGCAGATCGGGACGGCGCGCACGTGTGCCGAAACCAGCGCGTCGGCGCCAAGCAGTAAGTCGCAGCCAGCCCGTCAGCGCGAAGACTGCACGCGCGCACAACTCGCCGTGATCCGCCATCGGCAAGTGGTCTGCAACCCCTGACCGAGCACGACGACTCATTCGCGGCGATCCGCGCCGGCAAGCCGTTCAACGAAGGCCAGATGGTCGCCGAGAGCACGATGAACCGCGATCATGGGCCGCATGGCGACGTACTCCGGCAAGGAGATCACGTGGGAGCAGGCGCTGAACAGCGATGAGAAGTGGGGCCGGACCACCATGAGTTCGTGCCGCTGCCGGTCGACCCGGTGCCGATGCCCGGGCAGAAGCGCGGTAGATTGCGCCATGGTGCGAGTGCTTGCTGCGACGGTGCGGAACCCTCGACGTGATCGCGCTGTTGCGTCATTGCGCAATGGAAGCGAACCCAAGTCCTAGGCGGATGGCCTGGACACTTCGCCAGGGCGATGTAGGCTCTTGATTCTCCCGCGCCGCACCCCCGCGGACGCGGATTGCTACGACTCGATTTGTCTCCCATGCGAAACTTTTCCACTCTCGTCGGCGCGATTGCGCTGACTTCGGTCGCGGCCCTTGCGCAGACCGTGCTCGTTCCTTCCGCCGTGTTGGGTCCCTTCGCCGGCACCAGTGGCAACTACTTCACCGCTGGTGGAATCAACCGGTTCCAGATGATCTACGACACCTCGCACTTCACGAGCCAAGGCGTCATCTCGCCGATCAGCATCACGAACGTCGCGTTCGAGTGGGGCGGAGCTACGGCACTCGCCGTCGTGACCTTCCCGTCGGTCAGCGTCTATCTGCAGCAGTCTGCGGTCGACTGGGCCTCCCAGAGCTTGACCTTCGCGACCAACCGCACGATCGCGTTCCCGACCGCGCCCAACTTCGCCGGTCCGGTCACCACCCAAGCGGGTACCTACTACGTCACCATCCCGCTGTCGACGCCGTTCAGCTACGATCCGACCGCGGGCGTCGATCTTCTGCTCGAGGTCGAGCTCAATGGTGCGCCGACCCCGGCCACCGGCAACTCGCAGGCGTGCACCTTCACCGCCACGCCTCCGGCCAACCTCTGCAACGTGAAGCGCAGCGTGGGGTCGATCGTGGCCCTGACGGGGACCAACTCGGCCTTCGTCCCGATCGTGAACTTCACGTACACGCCGGCTCCGAACGCTGGCATCGCGACGCCGGTTGGCGCGGGCTGCATCAGCAAGTACGCGTCGATGTACGAGTTCTTCGCCTCCCCGGCGAACTTCGACCTGCAGAACTCGGCCCTGACCTTCATCTCGCTCGGTGGCGCGGGCTACGTCGTCAACCGCACCGGTGCGTGGCTGCCGATCGGCTCGATCCAGGCGACCCCGACCGTGCTGGCGCTCGGTGATGACACCGAGGTGAACTACCCGTTCACCACAGGCTCGTTCCCCGGCT
>JAYUCN010000784.1:0-3345 GCA_043740335.1 Planctomycetota bacterium | reverse complement strand
CCGCGAGCACCGACGCGAGGATGACGCCGTCGATGAGCGGCGGGAAGAGGTGCTGGCTCGCCGCGTAGAGCACGTCCTCGTGCTGGCCGGCTGGCAGTTGCCACTGCACGCGCGCGGCCCAGCCGAGCACGAGCATGCCGCCGTAGAGCAGCACGGCCCACGTGATGCCGACCGTGCGCGCGACGGTCATCGAGGCGCCCTTCGCCATGCCCATGAACTTGTTCACGGCGTGTGGCTGGCCCGGATAGCCGAGACCGATGCCGCAGAGGCCCATCGCGAAGCCGGCGGCGGCGAGGCCTTCCCTGGTACCGAAGACACTCTGGTAGCCGGCGACCTCGAGGTGGGAGACTGCCGTCGTGAACTCAGCGACGCCGCCGAGGTGCAGCACGGCCGCGATCGGCACGACGACTGCGACGACGACCATGAGCGCGCCCTGGAGGGTGTCCGTGATGCTCGCCGCGAGGTAGCCGCCGAGCAGCGTGTAGGCGACGGTGACACTGGCGCCGAGCACGATGCCGAGCTGTGCTTGCGTCGCGAACGCGTGCGTGAAGGCGCTGCCGGCCGCCTGCATCTGGGCCGCGACGTACGTGAGCAGCGAGGCGAGCGTGAGCAGCGAGGCGGTGACGACGACGGCGCGGTGGCCCGGCTGGTCCCTTGGTCCCGCCAGGAAGTCGGTGAACGTGACGGCGTCGCCGGTCGCAGTGCGCAGACGCGGTGCCACGACGAACCAGTTCAACACGAAGCCACCGACGCAGCCCGGAATGAGCCAGAGTGCCGACAAGCCGTACTGGTAGGCGAAGCCGCTCGTGCCGACGAGACTCCACGCCGACGACGAGCTCGCGTTCGCCGCGAGTGCGGCGACCCACGGCCCGAGTGTCTTGCCGCCGAGGTAGAAGCCGGCCGCGTCGTGCGTGCGCTGACGCGCGACGAAACCGAGTGCCAACAGGCCGAGCAGGTAGGCGACGAGGGCAAGGAGGATCGCTGTTCCGCGTTCCATGGCGCGAGACTACCATCCGTGCCCGACCGAGGAGCCATGCCCGATCCAACTCGCCCCGATCGTCTCGCCAACTATCTGCGCTTCCGCAGCGTGCTCGAAGATCCGTTCGTCGAGCTCGACCTCAGCCACGGCGCGCTCGCCGAGAGCGACGTCAAGGCGCTCGAGGCGCCGCTGCTGAAGGCACTCGTCGCGATGCAGGCGCTCGAAAAGGGCGGCATTGCCAATGCCGACGAGAAGCGCATGGTCGGCCACTTCTGGCTGCGTGCGCCGGGCCTGGCACCGTCGCCGGAGTTCGAGGAAGAGATCGTGCGCACGATCGGCAGCATCGAGACCTTCGCGCAGGCCGTGCACAGCGGTCGCATCGCGCCGCCCGAAGGCGGGGCGTTCACGAAGGTCGTGCTGTGCGGCATCGGCGGCAGCGCACTGGGGCCGATGTTGCTGGCCGACGTGTTCGGCACGGTCGAGGCGCCGATGAGTCTCTGCGTGCTCGACAACACGGATCCGGAGGGCATCGACCTCGCGCTCGAGCGGCAAGGTGCTTTGCAGGACGCGCTCATCATCGTCATCAGCAAATCGGGTGGCACAGCCGAGACGAGGAACGGCATGCTCGAAGTGGAACGCGCGTGCAAGCAGCAGGGACTGGCGTTCGCGCCGCGTGCAGTCGCGGTGACGATGCCCGGATCGCTGCTGTCCAAGCGCGCCGAGAAGGAAGGCTGGGCGGCGACGTTCCCGATGTGGGATTGGGTCGGCGGTCGCACGTCGATCACGTCGGCAGTGGGGTTGCTGCCAGGTGCCTTGCTCGGCATGGACGTGCGCGCGTTCCTCGCGGGGGCGGCAGCGATGGACGACGCGACGCGAAGGAAGGACGTCTGGCAGAACCCGGCGGCGATGATGGCGGCGTTCTGGCATCACGAGGGCAAGGGTCGCGGCGAGCGCGCGATGGTCGTGCTGCCGTACAAGGACCGGCTGCTGCTGCTGTCGCGGTATCTGCAGCAACTGCTCATGGAGTCGCTCGGCAAGGAGCACGACCGCAAGGGCAAGGTCGTCAATCAGGGCATCGCGGTGTACGGCAACAAGGGTTCGACGGACCAGCATGCGTACGTGCAGCAGCTGCGCGATGGCCGGCACGACTTCTTCGCGGTGTTCGTGCGCGTGCTCCAGGATCGTGCGGCGGGGCACTTCGAAGTCGAGCCGGGGGTGACGTCGGGCGATTATCTCGATGGGCTCTGGCAGGGCACGCGGCGCGCGTTGTTCGAGAAGGGGCGCGCCTCGGCGACGATCGGGATCGAACGGTTGGATGAGCGTGTGCTCGGCGCGCTCGTGGGTCTGTTCGAGCGCGCGGTCGCGATCTACGGCGAACTCATCGACGTGAACGCGTACCACCAGCCAGGAGTCGAAGCGGGCAAGAAGGCGGCGGCGGCGGTGTTGGACCTCCAGAAGAAGCTCGTTGCGGCGCTGACGGGCGTCGGGCTCGACGTGCGGACGATCGCGGCGAAGGTGGGGGCCGACGCGGCGGACTGCTGGCCCGTGCTTCAGCATCTGGCGGCGAACCGGCCCGAGGTCGCGGTCTCGCACGGACACGATCCGTTGGCGGCGAGGTTCCATCGGCGGTGAAGGGGTGGCCGTTCGCATGGTTGCTCGCGGCGTGTGCCGCAGCGCCCGCCGGCGGTGGCGCCGTCGACGCGCGCGAGGTCGTGACGCACCGGGTGCGCGTGCGCATCACGTTCGAGCCGCCGCTCGTCGAACCGGGCTGGCTCGTGGTCGAACACGAGTCGGGCGTGCGCGAGCGGCTGCCGACTTCGCGTTCCGGGGTCGAGGTGATGTTGCCCCCAGGTCCCGCGTCGCTGCGACTCGAAGTCGGCGGTCGCGTGTGGGAACGGCCCGTCGTGGCAGCCGAGAAGGGAGCCGAGATCGTCTGGAGGTGGGGACGTGAGGACTAGCGGGTGCGTGGTCGGTGTCTTCGCGGTGACCATGGCCGCCGTGCGTCGTCGCTGGTTCCCGATCGCGTTCTGCACCCTCGTTGCGGGCGCGTCCACTCAGGAGAAGATCGACTACCAGGCCGACGTCAAGTTCGCGATCGACGCCATCGAGACGCAATGCAAGACGTTGCTCGCGACGAAGAAGATCGATTGGAAGAAGGTCACGGCGCCGCTGCTCGCCGAGAGCAGGAAGACGAAGAACGAAGCCGCGCACCTCATGCTGCTGTGGCGCCTGCTCGCGCGCCTGCAGGACGGCCATGCCGAGGTGCGTCCGCTCGAGCGCGGCAAGGGCGTCAAGCTCGACGTGCCCGAGCGTTCGTACGGCCCGGGTCTCTTCCTGTGCCGCGTGCAAAACCGCGTCGTCGTGAA
>JAYUCN010000783.1:0-3350 GCA_043740335.1 Planctomycetota bacterium | reverse complement strand
CGAACGCACGCAGGATCTCGGCGACTTCCTGCCCACCAACACGGACGCCGCACGCAACGTCGATCTGCTGCTCGGCACGCGCGGCTGGCGCCGCTTCGTCTGGCGCAACGGTGCGGCCGCTCAGACTGCGATCGCAGCACGCGGTCCGGCTGGCGAAGGCACGCTGGCGCGCGAAGGCTTCTCGCAGACGCCGCAGGTCGTCAGCAACCTGAAGGCGGCGCAAGCTCCAGGTCTCGATCTCGCGAGTGCTGCGCACCGCAGCGATCGCAACCTGCGCGACACGGCCGGATTGTCGGGGGTCGTGCTCGGTCTCCTCCTGGTGAGCGAACTGATTGCCTGGCTCATGCGGCGGACCCTGAACACGCCACCCGTGTTGCAGGCCCTCGTCGGAGTCGGGGCCGCCGGCGGCCTGCTGCTGCTCACAGCCACGCTGCTGGACCAGAGGGAGTGGCGTGCCAAGTCGGCGCCGATGGCAGAGGCCATGGACTTCGACTTCGCGAATGCTGGCGGCGTCGACATCCTCGACCGGGGTCTCATCCCGCCCGAGGCCATCTACGCAGGGATCGCCTACGGGGAGCCAGGTGTCTGGGCCATCGACCTGGGTGGCTTCGGCCAAGGAACGGGCATCTACAATCTGTACGGGTTTGCCGATGGCACAGGCGGCGGTGGCGCGGGCGTCCCCAATCCCCCGCGGCTCGTGTTCCCGCCGCCACAGCTACCCTTCGAACTCGGTGCCGGCGGCTGGGACGATCGCCTCGTTCGCAATGGCTTCCTCGGCTACATCACCCAATCGCGCGAGCGCCAATACGCGCACCAGCAGACCCCGCACGAAGGCCGCAGTGACTTCACGTCAACGATCTTCTGGAACACGCTCGTCGCCACCGACACGAAGGGCGAAGCGACTGTCACGTTCGCGACCAGCGACGCCGTGACGACCTGGCTCGTGCAGGCGGACGCACATGCGCCGACCGGCCCGACCGGCCGCGTCGGCCAGGCCGAAGCGAAGTTCCAGGCGCGCCTGCCGTTCCACCTCGAAGCGAAGCTGCCCGACGAAGTGTCGCAGGGCGACCTGCTGCAGCTGCCGATCGCGGCGATCGTCGAAGGCCAGGACGTCACCGACGTCGCGCTGCGGGCGACCGGCGAGAACGGCGTGCGCCTCGGCGCGAACATCCCCGCGAGCATCGTGCTGCAGAACGGCCGCGGCCGCGTGCTGCTGCCGATCATCGTCGAGGCCGGCACCGCCATCGCGAAGGTCACCGTGCAAAGCAAGGCCGGTCGCTTCACCGACCTCGTCCAGCACACGCTGCGCGTGGCACCGCGCGGGTTCCCGCACCAGCGTTCTGCCGGCGGCGCCGTCGAAGCCGGCAAGCCCGCGACGTTCACGATCGTCATCCCAGCCGATGCCGTGCCGGGTTCCGGCCACGTCGCCCTCAAGGTCTATCCTTCACCGCTCACTGCGCTCACGGAAGGCCTCGCCGGCATGCTGCAGGAACCGCACGGTTGCTTCGAGCAGGCCAGTTCCTCCAACTACCCGAACACGCTCGTGCTCACGCTGCTCGAGGCGAACGGCGACGACATTCCCGCGGTCGCGGCACGCGCGCGCGAACTGCTGCCGCGCGGTTATGCGAAGATCACGGGCTACGAGTGCAAGCAGCACGGCTACGAATGGTTCGGCGCCGATCCGGGCCACGAGGCGCTGACCGCGTATGGCCTCATGGAGTTTCACGACATGGCCAAGGTCTATGCCGTCGACGCCGCGATGGTCGAACGCACGAAGCAATGGCTGCTGGCGCGTCGCGACGGCAAGGGCAGCTTCCCGCAGAACCAGCGGGCGCTCGATCACTTCGGTGGCTCCTCGCAAGAACTCACGAATGCCTACGTCGTCTACGCACTGCTGCAGGCCGGCACGCCTGCGAGCGAACTGAAGACCGAGCTCGACGCGCTCGTCGCGCGCATGACGACGAAGGACCCGTACGAAATGGCACTCATCGCCTGCGCGCTGCATCTCGCGCAGCGCCCCGAGGCCGCCGACGCGCGCCAACGCCTCGCGTCCTTGCAGAAGGCTGACGGCTCGCTGCACGGCACGACGTCGAGCATCACCAAGAGCGGCGGCCAGGACCTCGTCGTCGAGACGACGGGCTTCGCCGTGCTCGCGTGGCTCCAGGATCCCGCCTACCAGGGCCAGGTACGCAACGCCGTCGAGTTCCTGCAGAAGTGCCGCGGTGCCTCGGGCACGTTCGGCGCGACCCAGGCGACGATCGTCGCCCTGCGCGCGCTCACCGACTATGCGACGAAGAACCGCACGATGCGCGAAGCGGGCACGCTGCGCATCCTCGACGGCGACACCGTGATCGCCGAGCGTTCGTTCGCGGCGACCGACATCGACGCGCTCACGTTCGATCTGTGGGAGAAGCTCGCGCCAGGCGAACACACGCTGCGCCTCGAACTGCAAGGCGGCGGCACCGGCCTGCCGTTCGCGTGCGACGTGAGCTACCACGCCGAACAACCCGCCGACGATACCGACAGCAAGGTGTCGATCACGACGAACCTCCGCGCGGCGACGGTGGCCGAAGGCGACACCGTCGCACTCGACGTCGAAGTGACGAACCGCACGCAGCAAGGCCAGCCGATGACGCTCGCGATCGTCGGCCTGCCGGCCGGCCTCGAGCTGCCGACGCGCGTGCTCGAGGACTTGCAGAAGGCCGGCGCGTTCGCGCTCTGGGAACTGAAGGGCCGCGAGCTCGCGCTCTACTGGCGCGACCTCGCGCCTGCGGCGGTGCAGAAGCTCACGCTCGACCTCGTCGCGCGCATTCCGGGACAGAGCACGGGGCCCGCTTCGCGCACCTACCTCTACTACACGCCGCAACAGAAGCGCTGGGCCGCCCCGCTGCGCATCGACGTGACGCCGGCAAGGTAACTGCAGGTCGAGCCGGGCAGATCGAGCTGCCCGCGCATTCCCCCGTATGCTGTCGCTGTTCGGCGCGTCACGGCAAACCCCGGAGATCCCATGCTCGGCTTCGTTTTCGCGTGCTTTCTTCCCACGGTCTGGATCGTCGATGCCAACAACGGACCGGGCACGAACTTCACCGACCTGCCGGCCGCCATCGCGGCTGCACAGAGCGGGGACACGATCCTCGTGCGTGCAGGAACGTACACTGCGTTCTCCGTGTCGGGAAAGGCGTTGACGATCCGTGGCGCGGGTGCGCTGTCGACGCTTGTCGCACTGCCGTCACCCAGCCTTCCCCAGAGCCCGACCATCACGATCCTGAATACGCCACCCGGCCAGACGTTCTATCTCAGTGGCATCACGGCCCGCTCGAACACGACCGCGGCTGATCCGATCCGGCCGG
>JAYUCN010000782.1:0-8129 GCA_043740335.1 Planctomycetota bacterium | reverse complement strand
AAAAATTTAAGAAACGCGCGCAAGGCTATCAGGTAGTAGTTCTGCGTTTTATGCTTCATCGTGCCTGAGGTATAGTGCGCAAACCCGGACCGCACAGTCTCACCTGGCTGCCAGCTGGGCCGCGGGTACCCGGCCAGCGGCCGCAGCTTCGCCGTGAACGCGCGCAGGAACGGCGCCTCTTCGACGATCGCGAGGCCGCGCAGCTGTTCGCGCCGCGCGTGCACTTCGGCGAACGATTCGACGACCCAGTCGATGTGGCTCTGCGTGTAGACACGCCGCGGCAGGCACAATCGCAGGAGTTCGTGGTCCGCGACGCTCGGCCTGCCGCTGCCCCGGTCCGTACGCCCGAACATGAGCGTGCCGATCTCGACGCTGCGGATGCCACCCTGCAGATACAACTCGCACGCCAGCGCCTGCCCCGGCAGCTCGTGCGGCGCGATCTGCGGCAGCATGGCGCGCGCATCGACGTAGACCGCGTGCAGAGCGAACGGCCGCACGACCGGCACACCCAACCGGTCGAGGTGGTCGGCGAGGTACTGGGCGCTCGCTTCGCGGTAGTGCAGATAGTCGGGATCCAGTACTTCGCGCAGGCCTTGCGCGAGGGCGGCGAGATCGCGTCCGGCGAGACCGCCGTAGGTCGGGAATCCCTCGCCCAGGATCAGCAGGTTCCTCACCTTCGCGGCGAGAGCATCGTCGTTGACGCACAGCAGCCCGCCGATGTTGACGAGACCGTCCTTCTTGGCCGAGATCATGCACCCGTCGGCCAACGCGAACATCGCCCGCGCGACCTGCGGCAACGGCACGGCGCGCCATTCCGGATCGAGCCGGTGGATCCACCAGGCGTTCTCGGCGAAGCGTGCCGCATCGAGGAAGAACGGCACGCCGAAGCGACGGTAGAGCTCGCTGACCGCGCGCAGGTTCTGCATGGACACGGGCTGGCCACCGACGCGGTTGTTGGTGATCGTGAGCAGGCCGAGCGGCACGCTGCCCTTCGGCTGCGCCTGCAGCCAGGCCTCGAGCTTCGCCACGTCGAGATCTCCCTTCCACGGGGCAGGCTCGCGCAGGTCGCGGGCCTGAGGCGCGACGAAGTCCACAGCCGCAGCCCCGAGGAACTCGACGTTGGCGCGGGTCGTGTCGAAGTGCGCGTTGTTGGGCACGGACTGCCCGGGCACGACCATCGCACCAAACAGGATGCGCTCGGCGGCGCGCCCCTGGTGCACGGGGAACACGTGCTCGTAGCCCGTCAGTTCACGCACAACGGTCTCGAGTTCGAAGAACGACTTGCTGCCGGCGTAGCTCTCGTCGCCGATCATGATCGCAGCCCATTGCTGCGCCGACATCGCGCCGGTGCCCGAGTCCGTCAGCAGGTCGATCATCACGTCCTCCGCTCGCAGCAGGAACATGTTGTGGTGCGCCGCTTCGAGCAACTGCTTGCGTTCGTCGGCAGTCGTGATGCGGAACGGCTCGATGGCCTTGATGCGGAACGGTTCGAGGACGGTCTTCACCAACGCAGCATCGTCGGCACGCGGCCGGCCCGACATCGGCGGATGGGCGTAGCCAGGGGGGGCGAACCTCCCCGAATCTCCGGCAGAGGGCTTGCCCCAGCCAGCACCGATCAGACGGTGAGCAGCCCCTCGCGGATCGCCAGCCGCGCCAGCTCGGCGGCGGAATGACAGTCGAGTTTGCGCTGCAGATTCTCGCGGTGCTTCTTCACGGTGCCGAGCGACAACCCGAGCAAGGCGGCGACTTCCTTGTTGGCCTTGCCGATCGCCAACATCTGGAAGACTTCGCGTTCGCGCGGCGTCAGCACGCCGAGCGTCGTCGCGCTGCCCGGTGTCGGCCACTCGCCGCGCACGGCGCGCCCCATGATGCCGCTGGCGACCTTGGGCGACAGATACGAGTCGCCGCGCCGCACGGACTCGATCGCCAGGGCCAGCTCCTCCGGTTCGCTGTCCTTCGACAGGTAGCCATCGGCCCCCGCCTGCAGAGCCTGCTGCACGAACTTGGTGCCTTCGTGCTGGGATGCCATCAGCACGTGCACGCGCGGCGCCGCCCTCTTGAGCGGCCCGACCGCATCGATGCCCGAGAGTCCGGGCATCGTGATGTCGAGCACGACGACGTCTGGTTGCAGCTTCTGCACCAGCTCGATGCCCGCTCGCGCCTCGCCGGCGTCGCCGATGACGCGGAAGTGCGAAGTCCGTTCGAGCAGCGCCTTGAACGCCGCCCGCACGATCGCCTGGTCGTCGATCAGCACGATGGAGATGGTCTGTTTGTCGGTCATGGGGATTCGCTCCGGTCAGGCACAGGCTCGAGCACTCGGCGGCAGCTCGATGCGAAAGCAGGCGCCGCCACCGGCCCGGTCGACGAGGCCGATCGTGCCACCATGCGACTCGACGACCTTGCGGCAGAACGCGAGTCCGATGCCGGTTCCATAATCCTTCGAACTGTGGAAGGGCTTGAAGATTTCGTCGCGCCTGTTCGCCGGGACACCGGGCCCGTCGTCCGCTACTTCGATCGCGACACAATCCCCCGCGCGGACGGCGCGCACCTCGACGTGGCCCCGGCCGTGGCACGCTTCCGCGGCATTGCGCAGCAGGTTGGTCAGGACCTCTCCGAACAACTGCGTATCGACCTTCACCGACAGGCCATCCTCACTGTGCACGGCGATGGACATGCTGGCGACCTCGGGCACGTGCCTGGTCTCGGCGACGGCGCGGGTCACGCAGTCGGCGACGGCGATCGTCTGGATCTGCAGGCGCAGCGGTTTTGCGAACGACAACGTCTGCCCGAGCATGCGTTCGATCCGGTTCAGGTTGCCGATGAACTCCTCGACGAGCACGCCGTCTTCGATGCCCAGCTTCTCACCGACGGCGCGCAACGCGTGGCGCAGGCTCGTGATCGGCGTCCGGATCTCGTGGCTGAGCACCGAGGCGGACTCACCCAGACTGGCGAGGTTCTTCAGCACCTGCACTTCCATGGCCCGCGCCTGGTCGCGTTCGCGCAGCAGCTGCACGTGCCGCAGGCCGCGCGACACGGCTTCGAGCAACTTGTCCTTGGTGACGGGCTTGCTGATGTAGTCGAAGGCGCCGCGGCGCACGGCCTCGGATGCGGTCTCGAGGTTGGGCTCGCCCGTGATGAGGATCACGGGCTCCTGGCACTTGCGCGTCTTGACCACCTCACGCAGCACCTTCATGCCGTCGAAGTCGGGCATCACGATGTCGGTGACGAGGATCTCGAACCGACCAGGATGCAGCTCGTCGGCAACCTCGCGGAAGCTTTTGCCGCGCGCGACCTGGTGCCCCTGCTGCTCGAGGAACCGGGCGAGGGTCTGCAGCAGCCGTGCTTCGTCGTCGATCAGTACGATGCGAGCCATCGATGCGCCATCCTGGGGTTGCCGGCCAAGCGTAGGCCGCAGTTCCCATTCTGGCCCGAACCGGACCGGTGCGAGGGTAGCCCAAGTGCGCAGTTCGGGGACGACGTTTGTCGTAGACGGCGGGGGCCGGTCGCGCGATACATGCACGCAATGCACCCCGTTCCGGCTGCTGCAGGTCGGTCTGCCTTGCCAAGCCGCCGCTGGACCAATGGGCTCGTGGGGACTGCCCTGCTCGCCTTCGGAGCATGCGCCTGGATCGGCCCCGGTTCGACCCTCGGTGCCCTCTGTTTCCTCGCCGCCGGCGCGACGACGGCCACTGCTGGAACGCGACTCTGGTGCCGACGGCTCGCATTGGCGGCGGTCGAGGAGGCGACATGGAACTCCGAACAGGAGCGTGCCCAGGCATCGGCCGCAGCGGCGCATCAGGCGGCACAGTGGCAGGCCATCGTCGACACGGCGACCGAGGGCATCGTCACGATCGACTCCGGCGGCAGCATCGAGACCCTGAACGGCGCCGCCGAACGTCTGTTCGGCTACAGCGCGACGGAACTGATCGGCCACAACGTCGCCATGCTCATGCCCGAGCCGTACCACAGCGAGCACAACGCCTACCTGCAGCGCTACCTGACCACCGGCGAGCGCCGCATCATCGGCATCGGCCGCGAAGTCACGGGCCTGCGCAAGAACGGCACCGAGTTCCCGATCGACCTGTCGGTCGGCGAGGGCGCGACGGCCGGGCGACACTTCTTCACCGCCGTGATCCGCGACATCTCGGAGCGCAAGGAGATGCAGACGAAACTCGCGCAGACCGAACGCCTGGCGGCGGTCGGCGAACTGGCCGCCGGTGTCGCGCACGAAGTGAACAACCCGATCAACACGATCATCAACTGCGCCCAGCTCATCCAGGACGGCGACGACGCTCCTTCGAACTGCCCCATCATCGCGGAAGAGGGTCAGCGCATCGCCGAGATCGTGCAGGACCTGCTGCAGTTCGCGCGCGACGACCGCGACCGGCCGCAACCGACCTCGATCGCCGAAGTCGTGGAGCGCACGCTTCGCCTCGTCGGCGAGAACTGGAAGCGGCACGGCATCACGCTCCAGGTCGCCGTGCCCGAAGACCTGCCGCTCGTGCAGGCGCGTCCGCAGCAGATCCAGCAGGTACTGCTGAATCTGCTCATCAACGCCAAGGACGCGCTCGTCCAAGGGGGCCGCGAGGACCGCCGGGTCGAGCTGGCCGCGCTACCGTTGCGGAACGGCGTGGAGTTCGCCGTCCGTGACAACGGCCCCGGCATTCCCGAGCAGCTCGGCGTGCGCATCTTCGAGCCGTTCGTGACCACCAAGCGTGCGCGCGGTGGCACCGGGCTCGGACTGTCGATCAGCAAGAGCATCGTCGAGGGCTACGGCGGCAGCATCACGGTCGAGAGCGAACCGGGCCGCGGGGCCGTGTTCCGCGTCTGGCTGCCGCAAGCGGCCAACGAGTAGGCAGACGGTGGTGCGCTGGCCGCCCCTGCCGAACGGCGAAACGTGCCCTCTGCCTGTCACTTCGCAAGCATCTCCGCCTCGACCTGCGGGAAGTTCGCCTGCGCGGCGACTTCGGGGTAGGGCTTCTTGCGATCCGCGGAGGGTCGAGTGCCGCCATGCGGACGTGTCTCGGGACACAGGGGGAGGTGCGCGCGTCCTGGGGAAGCCTGGCGCGCACGCGGATCATGGCACGTCGTTGGCGCGTGGTGAGTGCGGCAGAGTCAAAACGCGCCGATCGTCAGTGTCAACGCATTCGTGCTGGTGAGGGCGACGATGTTGCCCACGGCGTCGAGTTCGATCGGCACGACCTGTTGGTGCTGGATCTGGCCGGCGAGTGCGACGGCGTTCGGAATGACGATCTGCATCGTCACGATGCCGACACTCGGCACGTAGAGCGTGAGTATGTCGGGGCTCACCCACAACGTGCATCCCGGGACACCCTGCGGCAGGATCGACGACAGCGGAACCGAGGCGGTGCTGAAGCCGAGCACCGACAGCGCGAGCGAGATCGCGGGCATCCCGGTGGCGACCGCAGTGAACGTCGAACCTGTCCACGGCAGCGACGTCGCGGTCAAGACGTTGGGCCCCGCGGTGCCGATGCAGCCCGCACCGAAGGGGGCAGTGGTGGCGGGGCACGTCGTCGTCAGTTGCGCGACGCAGGCGGAGACAGCACCGCCGGCGGTGCTGAACCCCCCGCCCGCCACGAGGTCCCCGTTCGGCAGCGTCGTCAGGGCGTAGACCGCGTTGTACATTCCCGAACCGCTCATTCCCAAACCCAGCGCCGACCAGCTTGTGCCATTCCACCGCGCGATACGGGAAGCACTCACGCCCCCCACATACGTGAAGCCACCACCCGCTACGAGGTCTCTGTTCGGCAACGTCGTCAGGGCAGCGACAGCGCCGTTCAATCCTGTCGAACCCAGCGCCGACCAGCTCGTGCCATTCCACCGCGCAATGCCGATAGCACTCACGCCACCCGCAAAACCGAAGACACCACCCGCCACGAGGTCCCCGTTCGGCAGCGTCGTCAGGGCGATCACGGTGCTGTCCGTTCCCAAACCCAGCGGCAACCAACTGGTGCCATTCCACCGCGCGATGTTGTCGGCACTCACACCACCTGCTGTCGTGAAAATACCTCCCGCCACCAGGTCTCCGTTCGGCAGCGTCGCCAGGGCGAAGACAACGCCGTTCATGCCTGAACCCAGCGGCGACCAGTTCGTGCCATTCCAGCGCGCGATGTTGTGGGCAGTCACGCTCCCCGCCGTGTCGAACTGACCACCCGCCACCAGATCTCCGTTCGGCAGCGTCGTCAGGGAGAGCACGGATTGGTTCATGCCCGTTCCCAACTGCGACCAGCTCGTGCCATTCCAGCGCGCGATGTGGTTGACGCCCACTCCCCCGGCTGTGCCAAACCAACCACCCGCCACAACGTCGCCGTTCGAGAGCATGGTGAGGGCCTCGACATTGTCGTCCGTGCCCGAACCCAGCGGCGACCAGCTGGTGCCATCCCAGCGCGCGATCTTGTCGGCACTCACGCCACCTGCTGTCGTGAAGATACCGCCCGCCACGAGGTCCCCGTTCGGCAGCGTCGCCAGGGCGTTGACAGCGCCGTCCATGCCTGAACCCAGCTGCGCCCAGTTCGTGCCATTCCAGCGCGCGATCTTGTCGGCACTCACACCACCCGCTGTCGTGAAGTAACCACCCGCCACGAGGTGCCCGTTTGGCAGCGCCGTCAGGGAGAGCACGGTGCTGTCCATCCCCGAACCCAGGGGCGACCAGCTGGTGCCATTCCAGCGCGCGATGGAATTGGCGCTCACACCACCTGCTGTCGTGAAGTAACCGCCCGCCACGAGGTCCCCATTCGGCAACGTCGTCAGTGAGAGTACGGGGTAGTCCATGCCCGTTCCCAGCGGCGACCAGACCCCAGACCCCGGATCGTAGGTGGCGATGTTGTAGGCCCAGGCCGAGCCCGCAATCGAGAACGCGCCGCCGACGACCAACAGAGGCTGCCCCGGCCCCGCGCCGTCAGCATCCCACATGGTCGTCGCAAACACGCGGCCATCGGTGCCAACCAATCCCGAACCGGGCAACCACTGGGTCGCGCACTGCGCGGAGGCACGAGCCAGCGAAGCGCTGACGACGATCAGGAATGCGCACAGAGAGAACCAGCGCGACAGCGGCGAGAGCCGCGGACCCATGGGAGCACCAAGACGGTTGTGGGAGGAGACAGGAACGGAGTCACGGGATGAAGTCATGGGGACACCTCGACGACCACGAGACCAGGAGGGCATGAGGCGATCTCATGCCTGGGGAAAGGACCGCTCAGTAACGGCCTGCTCCCTGATGTCCGGCCGTTCCGAGTCCTTAGCAGACTCCCCGGCATTCTCTCGCAACCGCCCCGATCGTGGGAAACTCGCTAAGGAAACCGCCTGGCGCAGCACCCAGGTACCAGAGTGTTCGCACCCTGCTTCGCACTCCGGCGGATCCCGACGCCGGTCGCACCTCGCCCCTACCCCACCGCGCGGCTACCGTGGCGCCACGCCGCCGCCGACCGGCGGCCGCCACCGCCGATGCCGGGCGACCCCTTCGAGTTCAAGACGCGCTGGAGCGTCATCGAACAACTCCACTCGGGCGATGCCACCGAGAGTTGGAGTTGGTTCATCCAACGCTACCGCGGCTACGTCGCCGCCGTGCTGCGGCGCATGAACCTGCGCGCCGAGGCCGCCGACGCCGCCACCGAAGACTTCTGGGCCTACCTGTTCCGCACGCACGCCATCGAACGCGCGGATCGTTCGGGCCGCTTCCGGTCGTTCCTGTCCGGCATCGTGCGCAACTACGCCCACGCGTGGCGGCGCGAGCAAGCCGTTCGCGCGCCGCAGCCCGACCATCCCGGGGACCTCGCACAGCTTCCCGACCTGCAGGAGCACGAGGATCTCTCGCTGTGGGCGAGCCAGATCCTGCACCTCGGTCTGCAGCGCCTCGGCCACGAACACCCGACCGACGAACAGGCGCTGCGCTGGTTCTACGGCATCCCCGACCGCGTCGGCGCCGAGCCCACGGCCCGCCTGCGCGCCACCGCGATCGCCGAGCGCATCGGCTGCAGCGCGAATGCGATGCACCAGACGCTGTTTCGTGCGCGCGGCCGTCTGCGCGACTGCATCGAAGTGGAAGTCGCTGCGACGATCGGCACCTCGCGCGATCTGCACGAGGAACTCGACCTGCTCACGGTTGCGGT
>JAYUCN010000781.1:0-3363 GCA_043740335.1 Planctomycetota bacterium | reverse complement strand
CCTTCGTCGGAATAGAGCACGACGAACCAGCACTGCTTGTGCTGCACCGCGTACCAGAGCGGACCGAACACCGTCTCGAAGTTGCGCTCGTGTTCGCCTTCCGGCTTGTTGGCGCCGCGCCAATAGATGTCGTGGTTGCCGGCGACGGGGTACCACGGCATGTGCAGCTTGCTCATCGTGGCCTTGTATTCCGCGGCCTGCGCCTGCCACGCGTCGTTGGCGTTGTAGCCGTTGACGAGGTCGCCGACGGTGAGCACGAGGTCGGGGTCGAGCAGGTTCGTGTCGGTCACGGCTTGTGCCAGCACCTTGATGCCTTCGACGGGTCCGCCCGTGCGATCGCCGAAGACGACGAAGCCGAACGCGTCGTCTTCCTTGGGCAGCTTCAGCAGTTCGCGGCCGGCGGCGCGGTTCGTGGCGAGGCGAGGCGGGTCTTGTGCTGGCAGGGCAGCCGACAGCGCGAGCACGAGCGAGAGCACCGGCACGGAGCGGGTCATGAGAGCAGCTTCCTGGTTGGCCAGCAGAAGGGAAAGCCTCGAGCTTCCCCCTGAGCATAGGAACCGCAGACAGCTGCCTGGACGCCTTCCTGTCAGCGACGATCCAGCAACGGGTCGGGAACGGCCTCGAGAGCGCCAAGGTCGGGGGCTCCAGATCGCGAACGACCGGCGAGGTCGACGCTGCCCGCACCCGAACTGGCATCGCCACGATCGATGCAGGGCGAATCCCGGCGCAGCCGCAAGTCGCGGGACGCCGCGCTGACGAACCGCGGATCACCCGCCAGGTTGCCGCGTTCGCTCGTCGCACTGCCATCGCCGACGAGGCTCGTGAACACTTCGGTGGCGGCCACGCGTTCCAGGTCGGTGGCATTGTCGGCGACGATGCAGCCGCGGATCTCGAGCGTGCTGGCGCCGGAGTGGCGCGTCTTGCGCAGCACGCCGGCAGCACCGTTCTGCACGATCGTGCAATGCGTGATCCTGGCGGCGAGTTGGTTGCCGTCGGCCATGGTGTAGATGCCGCAGCCACCGTTGCCGGCGATCAGCGAGTCGGCGACGCGCACCGTCAGTGGGGCCGTCACGAAGTTCGCCAGGAACATCGCGTTGCCGACGTTGTCGAGGAAGCGGCAGCGCCGCAGCTCGTAGACGACGTGCGCGTTGGTCGCGTGCACGCCGATGCCGTTCCATTGGAAGTCGCACCCGGTGATCGACGAGGTCGAAGCCGCGTCGCCGAGCTGGCCGGACACGCGCAGGCCGAAACTCGAGTTGCCGAGAAAGCGTGTGCGCAGCACGTCGAGCGGGGTGTCGGCCGACGGACGTTGCAGGTCGATGCCGATCACGTTGTCCTGGAACGTGCAGTCGACGATGGCGTAGGCCGGTCCCGTGTTCTTGCCCACGGCACCGGTGCGCTCGATGCCGGCCTGCGTGCAGCCGAAGAATGTGCAGCGCAGGAGCCGCAGATCGTGCCGGGGCGCAGGGCCGGCGTAAGCAACGGGGTCGCCGCCATCCACGGCGTGGAGCCACAAGCCGACGCGGCACCGTTCGAACGACGAGTCGACGAGCTGCAGGGTGATGGGGGCCAGCCCCTGAGCTTCGATGCCCACGCCGCATTCACGCAGGCGCAAGCCGGTCGCGGCGATCGTCGTTGCGGCGCCGTCCTTGCTCGCGATCCCGGTCTTGCAGTTCGCGATGGTCACCCCACGCAGCAGCACGGGATGAGCGCCGCAGGTCTGCACGCCGATCTCGGCACCGACGATGGTGAGGCCCGCGAGCACCGTGGGCTCCGCACTCTCGCTCGCCGCCAGGCTGACGGCGACGCCCGTCAGGACTTGCAACGACGTGCCGCCGGAGCCGATGCCGCGCAGTTCGAGGCCGGCCGGCACTTCCAGGGGGAACGTCTCACCGGCACCGTAGTCGCCGTACTCGAGCACGACGCGGTTGCGAGAGGTCTCACGAGCGGCGCGCAGGGCCCGCGTCACGGTGCGGAACGGTGCGGTGGCGCTGCCATCGCCGTCGTCTTTGCCGCGCCCTTGGCTGACGACCATGGCCGGCTTGGTGGCGGGTTCTTGCGCAACGCAGCGAGCCGGAAGAGCGACGATCGCGACGACGAGCAAGGCGACGCGATGCTTCGGCGACTGCGAGCCGGTCACGGTGCGAGGGTGATGCGCGTGGGTGGCGTCGCGTGGGTCAACAAGCCACTGCTGATCGTGACGACGCTGAAGTCGAGTGAGATTCCGGCGAAGGCGGCGGGGAACGGCCCGAGCGTGTCGAGCTGTGCGGTGCCGGCACCTGCGGCGTCGAGCACACCGAGCGAGCCAGGCAGCAGCGCTGTGCCAGCGAAGGTCAGGCTGAAGTCGGTCCAGACGTCGAAGTTGATCGGCACGTCGATGCCGTTGGGCAACAGGACGCCGGGGCTCGTGCCCGAACCGCTGGCGACCAACAGATAGACCTGCCCGCCAAGGTTGGGACCGATGCGAATGGTGAAGGTCGCGACCCCACCGGTGGCTGCCGACAGGGTGCTGACATTGGTATAGAGCTGCAGGTTGACCGAGTCGGTGTAGACGTCCTGCGAGTTGGTGCGGCCATCACACCAGAATGGGTGCAGGAGGCCGCGCGAGTCGGCGTCCACGTCGAGGTAGTCACCAATGAAGTAGGAGAACTCGGTCGTGTTCTCCGTCCAACCGACATCGGACACCTGCGTGTCCGTCCAGGTGACGCCGCCGTCCGCCGAACGGAACAATCCCTGAGGCGAAGTCCCGGCATACCAGACGTCCGGCTCATTGGCATGCGCCGGCTGCAGCCAGAAGGTATGACCCACCGACCGCGCCTCTGTGCCTTCAGTCGCCTTGGGAAAGGCCGGTGGCTGTTTCACCTCCTCCCAACTGCGACCCAGATTGGTCGAACGATGCATCGTTGGTCCCAGGTGCCCAGTGCTGGTGGCGGCCAGCAGGGTCCTTCCATCGCGTGGATCCAGCACCAGGTGATTGACGATCTGGCCGAGGAAATGCGGGCCATCGGTGCGCCATTGGCGTCGCGTGGCATCGCCATGCAGAATCCAGGCGCCCTTGCGGGTGCCCACCAGTATCACCATGCGAGCCTTGCGAACTGCGGGTTTACGCGCTTTCACTGCCATGCGGCCTCCAGCCAATAGAACCACTGAGCGGCCAATCTTGCCGCCAAATGCGCCGGCTGTCAGTACAATCCGGCCTATGAGTGAACGCGATGTCATGGAGTACGACCGTGTGGTCGTGGGTGCCGGCCCGGCGGGCTTGGCGTGCGCCATCCGGCTGAAGCAACTGCAGCCAGAACGCAGCGTGTGCGTCATCGAAAAGGCCGCCAGCCTGGGCGCGCATAGCATTTCGGGGGCGGTCAT
>JAYUCN010000780.1:0-8155 GCA_043740335.1 Planctomycetota bacterium | reverse complement strand
TGTCGGGCGGCGAGTCGCAGCGCGTCGCGATCGCACGCGCGTTGGCGACGGAGCCCGAGGTGCTGTTGCTCGACGAACCGACTTCGGCGCTGGACCCGACCAGCACGGCGGGGGTGGTGCAGGTCATCGCCGACCTGCGCAAGCGCGGCTTCACGCTGGCGATGGTGACACACGATCCGGATCTGGGACGCAGCCTCGCGGACCATCTGGTCGAGCTGAAGTAAGCCGGCGTGGCACCGATTGTTCACGTTCGTGAAAGGCAGCTCCGTAGACCGACGAGTTCGGTCTCGATCATGCGCAACACTTCACGCCGCTCGACGGCAGAGCGTCACGGAGGATCGCGCTCGAGCGCCTTCACGTCCTCCAGATCCTGCGGTCGCCCGACGGTCCGCTTGTTCACGATGAGGTCGGCCTTCGACAGGTAGGCGACTGGCACGTCGCCGTACATCGAGTGCGAGCGCCGTTCCCAGCAGGGAGCGAACTGCAGCCCATCGACGGCAGTCAGGATATCGACGCGGTTCGGCACGATCCCCATCTGGTAGACGATGCCCGGTCGTTGGAAGTCGGTCTCGCTCACGCCGTGCGCAGTCAACGGCGCGCCGAAGCTCGCCAGGGCACGCACGACGCGCGGCGCATTCGCAGTCGTCGGTTCGACCCAGACGTCAAGGTCCTTCGTGAAGCGCGGGCGGGCGTGGAACGTCACCGCGTAGGCGCCGACGACGAGGAACCGCACGTCATGGGCGACGAATGCGGCCAACAGATCTCTGAAGTCGCGGTTCACCATCGAGCTGTCCTTTCACGGCCAGGGCATCGAGCACCATGTCCCAGAGCATCTCGACCCGCTGCTGGCCCGGGATGTCGCGCCAGAACGCATCGTCGAACGCGCGCTCCTCTTCACCCATGCGCACGAGTCGCCCGGTCACCTGGCGAGCACTGGAGTCCGGTGGTGTGGCCACCCGCGGAGCATAACCGAGTCAGCCCCGTGCCCTCGGCCGATCTGCGTGAGCTGCTGGGGAACGCTTCAGCGCGCCGTTCGCGCCGTCCTAGAAGGTGCCGATGGTCGCCGTCAGCGCGTTCGAACTCGTGATCGCCAGCACGTTGAAGGCCAGGTCGAGCTCGAACGGTACGACCTGCTGATGGAACATCTGGCCGGCGAGGGTGGGAGAGTTGGGCAGTACGACCTGCGTGTGCACCTCACCGCCGCTGGGCAACAACACGTCGATGAGGTCCGGGTTCACGAGCAGGTCGCAGCCGGGTCCGCCTTGCGACAGGATCGCCGCCAGCGGCAGCGACAGCTGCGAAAAGCCGGTCACGGCGAGAACGAGGGCGAACGCTGGCATGCCGGTGGCCGTGGCGCGGAAGGTGCTGCCCGTCCACGGCGCGGCTGTGACGCCCAGCGTGTTGGGGCCGCCCGAACCCACACAGCCGCTGCCGTACGGGACCGTCATCGGCGGACAGGTCGAAGCGAGCCGCGCGACGTAGGCTGAGGCCACATCGCCGGCGATGGTGAACACGCCGCCGACGAAGACGTCGCCGACGCTGCCGACGGTGATGGCATTCACCGTGCCGTTCGTGCCGGCACCGAAACCCGTCCAGTCGGGGTCATGCCAGCGCGCGAGCCGATTCGCCGGCGCTCCGCCGGCGATGCTGAACGTGCCGCCAGCGACGAGGTCGCCGCCCGGCAGCAGATCGAGGCTGTTCACGATGCCGCCGAATCCGGCACCCAACGCGGTCCAGTTGGTGCCGTCCCAACGCGCGATGCTGTTGGCACTGACACCACCGGCGACCGTGAAGAGGCCGCAAGCGACCAGGTTTCCGTTCGGCAACGTCTGCAGGTCCTGAACCAAGGTGGCCAGGAAGCCGCCGCTGAACCCGGAACCGAGCCCGGACCATGCCCCGGTCCAGCGGGCGATGTGGTTTGTGGTGATACCACCGGCCGTCGTGAATTCCCCACCGGCGACGAGGCTCCCGTCGGACAGGACCAGCAGTGACCTGACGGGGTCGTTCATGCCCGTGCCCAGAGCGTACCAGTTGGCACCGTCCCATCGTGCGATGTGGCTGGCGAAGACGCTGCCGGCGTTGAAGAACCGGCCGCCGGCCACCAGGTTGCCGTTCGGCAGCTCCGCCAAGGCGCTGACCTCGAGGAAGATGAAGCCAGAGACCCCAGCACCGAGTGGCGACCACGCCGAGCCGTCCCAGCGCGCGATGTGGCTGGAGGGCACCCCGCCGGCGGTCGTGAAGATGCCACCAGCGACGAGGTCGCCATTGGCCAGCACCCGCAGTGACTGCACGCTGCTGTTCATGCCGGCGCCGAGCGCGTGCCAGTTCGACCCGTCCCAACGGGCGATGTAGTTCGCGCTGGTGTCGCCGGCGTACGTGAAATCGCCGCCGACGACGAGATCGCCGTTCGGCAGCTGCGCGACCGCCCGCACCGCGTTGTTCATGCCCGGGCTCAGTGCGTACCAGGCGCCGCCATCCCAGCGCGCGATGTGGTTCGCGGCGATGCCAGCTGCCGACAGGAAATCGCCGCCGGCGATCAGATTGCCGTTCGCCAATCTCGTCAGGGCCAGCACCGAGCTGCTGGTGCCCACTCCGACCATGTTCCATGAGCTGCCGTCCCAACGCGCGACGCGCCCGACGGACACGCCGCCGGCGACGGTGAACGTGCCGCCAGCGAACAAGTCGCCGTTGGGCCGGGTGATCAGTACCCTGACGGAGCCACTGGTGCCCGTCCCGCACGGCGACCACAAGGCACCGTCCCAGGTGGCGACGCGGTTGGCCGAGATGCCTCCCGTCGTGAGGAAGTCGCCGCCGACCGCGAGAATGCCGCTGGGAAGCTTGACGAGGGCTCGCACCGTGGCGTCGGTGCCCGAACCGAGTGCCGACCAGAGAGAGCCATCCCAACGCGCGATGCGATTGGCGCCGGTTCCTCCCGCCGTCACGAAATCGCCACCGGCCACCAGGTCGCCGCTGGCCAGCGTGGCGAGAGCGCGCACGTCGGCGTCCACGCCCGAGCCGAGGGCGTTCCAGGCCGAACCGTCCCAGCGCGCGAGGTGGTCGGCGGTCACGCCGTCCGCGAGCGTGAAGCTGCCGCCCGCGACGATGTCGCCGTTCGCCAGCGTGATGATGGCGCGCACGGTCTGGTTCATTCCGGCACCCATCGGCGACCACGCCGTGCCGTTCCAACGCGCGATGCGGTTGCAGCTGATCCCGCCTGCCAAAAGGAAGTCACCGCCGGCGACGAGCTCACCGTTCGGCAGCGGGCACAAGGCATATACCGTGGCCTCCATGCCGAGCCCGAGCGCCGACCAGGTGCCGGATGCCTGGTCCCAGATCGCCACGCGGTTGGCTGCGGTTGCACCGGCCACGGTGAACGAGCCAGCGGCGACCAGCACTGAGGCAAGGGGGCCGGTGCCATCAGGATCCCACATCGTGACGGAACTGACGGAACCACCCTCGATGCCGGGAACACCACCGGTGGTCGCCCACTGGGTCGTGCATTGTGCCGACAGCGGGCCGCTGAGGCCGGATGCAGCAACCAACAGTGGGAGAACCCTGCCACAGAGAAGACGAGTCATGAGCGAGCCTTTTCGAGTAGCGGTGCGCGTAGTTCGCGGTCCCACCATCCAACCAGGAAGTTACCGCCGTCACGTCTGCTTGGGCACTGCCGAAGCAAGGGAAGACGCGCAGGTGCTCGAAAACCAGATGCTGCCGCTCTCCTGGCACCATGAAGTCGGGGTGCACCGATCTCGTGCCGACGCCACTTGCGGTCGAACCGCATGACCAATTCACGGCCCGTCAGGTCGCGGCTGCGTTCCGCGCAGTTGGATCATGAGTTCGACGAACTCCGGCGATGGCGCGAACTGCACCTTGCCGCCCTTGTTGCTGCCCTGCTGCAGCAGGAACTGCCCGGTCGGCGTTCGCCAGTACAGGTGCGGTGTGATCGAGCCGGGGCCGTCGCGGAACATCCCCGTCGTGATCACGAGCATCGCTTCGATCGCGCGCATCGTCGGCAGGTCGTCGAGTGGATAGCTCAGCATGCCGCCGCGCGTCGGCAGTCCGATCAGGTTGCCGAAGGCACCTGTTCGCGGCAGGAACGCATCGGTGCGCAGCACGTGCGACGACGCATAGAAATCGCCGTGCAGCGCGTCGATCGTCACGCTGCCATCCGGCGGCAGCGGCAGCGACATCCAGCGCACGGCCTTGCACTTCGCGACGTTCTGGAGCGCGCGTTCGAACAACGAAGCAACCGGGACGCCCCAGCTCTCGGCGATCGGCACCGGCACCGGCAGCGCTGAAGCGGGCAGATCGAGGACCAGGACGGTGAGCGTGCCCGGCAGGTCCCGGCGGTGCACGATGTGATCCAGCAGGGTGCCCCACAGGAAGTCCTCCGGGTGGATCCGGATGGCGAGCTGGCTGGCGATCTGGTCGTAGCCGCTGCCCGCGAGATCCTCGACCATTGCTTCCATCTTCGGGCGGTCCGACTTGGCGAGGTGCTCGGCGACGAGGCGCGGCCAGGCATCGGATGGCGACTGGTTGCAGACCTGGGCGAGGTTGCTGAGTCCGTGCAGCATGGGTTCGCCTTCGACCCTTGCCACGCCTTCGTGGATCACGACTTCCTTGCCGCCGCGTTCCAGGTACTCGCGCACGAGCTGCAGGAACCGTTCCTTGCGCCACTTGTCGTGGAACGGATACACGGGCGGCGTCGCGGAAAACGGCGGGGAGACTCTTCGGTGATGCATGATGGTTCCTTTGCCCGCGGTAGTGCGGGTCACCATCAAGTGCACGAAGGGGGGCAGAGGCCGCGAGCTTTTCCGGCTCACGGGCTGATGCGCCCCTCAGACCCGTTGGGCACTCAGGCCGGGTGCTCCGACGACCGCATCAGGGCGCGCAGTCGCGGCTTCTCGAACAGGTACCAGTCGAGCGACCAGCGCCCCGACCCATGGACCAGCATCAGCACGAGCGTGAACAGCACGAACACGGTGAACTCGAGGTTCTGCTCGCGCGTGAACAGGCCGTCCTGGCGGTGCACGAACAGTACAGCTCCGAGCAGGATCGGCAGCTGCACGGCGGCGGCGATGCGGGTCAGCAAGCCGGCAGCGAGCATGAGCCCACCGCACAGGTGTGCTGGCACGACGTAGTGAGCGATCAGCGCCGCGCTGGCGTCGAGCCCTCCTTCCGTCGTGAAGGTCGCCAGGATCGCGGGGTCGGAAGCGAACAGCACGCCGCGCACGAACAGGCCGATGCCGAGGTACATGCGCAGCAACTCGAAGCAGACGTGCCGACGGGCCTCGAGCCAGGGGATCAGGTTCTGCATGGCTTGCCTCCAAGGGGATGAGACGACACCGCGGAAGGGGGCTGATCTGGTTGCGATGGTAGTGCGGCGATGGCCGCTTGGGCAGGGGCAATGGACACGGCGGTGCCGGCGCCAGCCGCACGCTCCCTGCATGATCATGCGGGTGGCGGCCGCAACGGGTCAGAGGTATGGATCTCACGTGGCGACATCGCGAGCGGACGATGCCGCCAGCTGCCTGTTCCTCCCCTCCGCCTCCAAGGAACCTTATGAACCGCATGCTCCTCCCGATGGCGTTGCTGTTGCTCACTTCTTGTGCAACCAACAACACGGCCACCAGGACTCCACCGACTCCGAACCACCCGGTCGCGACTGGCGCCGCCGTCGCCGACGCCGCTGCGCCCCGCGCTGCGATCCCCGCGGCGACGTGGGACCTCAACGCCACGATCATCGAAGCGTGCAGCTGCCCGATGTTCTGCCAGTGCTACTTCAACTCGCGTCCAGCCGGCATCGGCTGCTGTGCCAAACCCGACGACCCGCTCCTGGCGCAGCGTTTCTGCCGCTTCAACAACGCGATGCGAGTCAATCGCGGCAGCTACGACGGCACCAAGCTGGACGGCATGAAGTTCTGGATCGCCGGCGATCTCGGCTCCGACTTCTCGCAAGGCCAGATGAACTGGGCCGTGCTGCACTTCGAAGCGAGCGCCACCAAGGAGCAGCGCGAGGGTGTGCAGGCGATCCTCGGCTCTCTCTATCCGGTGAAGTGGAGCAACTTCTCCATCGGCCGGGACGCGGCCATGGAATGGACCGGCGGCAAGGACCGGTCCGTCGCGCGCCTCGACGGCGGCAAGCTGGCCGAGGTCGTGCTGAAGCGAAACCAGGGCATCACCGACGAACCGATCGTCATCCACAACCTCAAGTACTGGGGCGCCCCGCGCAACGAGGGGTTCCTCCTGATGGCGAACGAGGTCGAGGCCTACCGCGACGGGACCAAGGGCTATGAGTTCAAGGGCACCAACGGCTTCATGATCACGGTCGACATCAACTCGAAAGACGTCGCCGGCGGCAAGAAGGGTTACTGAGCCCCGCTGCCGGAGCGCGGCATCAGGGTGCCACGATGCCGCGCCGCAACGCCGCCGAAACCGCCTCGGACTTCGAGTGCACGTGCAGCTTGTCGTAGATGTTGCGCACGTGGAAGCGCACGGTGTCGATCGCCACGCCGAGCTGTGCTGCTGCGGTCTTGTAGCTGTGGCCAGCCACCAGCAGCTGCAGCATGGCGAGTTCGCGTTCGGTGAGGCGGTGGTCTGCGCGGGCTGGCACGATGCGACCGAACGTTTGCACCACGCGGCGTGCCACCTCCGGCGACATCGGCGCGCCACCTTCGTGCAGTTCGCGGATGGCCTCGATCAACCGGCTCGGTGGCGTGTCCTTGAGCAGATAGCCCGCGGCGCCGGCGCAGATCGCCGAGAACACGCGGTCGTCGTCGCCGTACACCGACAGCATCAGGATCTGCAGCTGCGGCAGCCTGGCCTTGAGCTGACGCACGCCCTCGATGCCGGACATGCCCGGCAGCTGGATGTCGGTCAGCAGCACGTCGGGCGGATCGGCGAACAGGGCAGGCAGCGCCTGCTCCATGCTGGCGAACCGACCGATCACGCGGTAACCCGGCGTGCCGTCGACCAGCTGCGCCAGGCCTTCCCGCGTGCGCGGTTCGTCTTCGACGATGGTGATGCGCAGGTCAGGGGCCACCGCGGCAGGATAGCAGAGCGATCGGCCGGCGCTGCCCGCACGTTCATGCGGGTCGCAGTTCGACCGTGGTGCCCTGACCGTCTGCCGACGTCACGGTCAGTCGAGCACCGACCGCGCTGGAGCGCGCGCGCATGCTGCGCAGGCCGTTGCCTGCGGTGGACGCCGCCGGATCGAAACCGCAGCCGTCGTCGGCCACCCGCACCGCCAACGCGCCATGCACGACCTCGATCTGCACGCGCACGTGTCGAGCGCCGGCGTGTCGAGCCGCGTTGTTGAGTGCCTCCTTGACCAGCAGCAACCAGTGTCGGCGTGCGTCCGGCAACAGTTGCAGGCGGTCGATCACGGCGTCGTCCGGGGCCGTGAACGCGAGCTCGGGTCCATCACCTGCAAACAGGTCCGCCGCGAACGCACGCAGCCGGCGCACCAGTTCGCTCGGCCGATCCCTGGCTGGATCCACCGCCCAGACGATGTCGGCCATCGACTCGCGCATGCCGCGAGCGATCCCGGCGACTTCGCCGAACGTGTTGGCGGAGCCGTCGACCGAGCGCCGCCGCGCCACTTCGCTGACGATTGCGATCTGCGACAGCCCGGCACCGATGTCGTCGTGCAGGTCGGTGGCGATCTGGTTGCGCACGTGTGCGAGTGCCAGCACTTGCCGCAGGCGCAGGCGATGCACCGCGAAGACCGCGCCGGCGACCGTGGCGGTGAGCAACGCGAGGAACCACGGTCGCTGCCAGAACGGCGGCAGCACCTGCAGCGCGACGAGGCAACTCTCCTGGCTCGACGAGCCATCGCAGCCGATCGCGGTCACCTCCAGGCGATGCAAGCCGGGCGACAGTTGCGCCAGATAGACGGCGCGCTGCTCGCTGGCCGGGCTCCAGCCGTCGCCGTCCAGCCGGTAGCGGAAGGTGCTCGGTTGCGCGCGGAAGTCGACGGCGGCGAACTCGAGGCCGACGTTGGCAGCAGCAGCTTCGAGTTCGAGCGGAGCCGCCGCCGAAGCGCCGTCGGCGAGCAGGGGCACGGCCGCACCGCCGATGCGCAGGCTGCGGAGCCGGATCTTCGGCGCCGCGCGCGCCGGCCCCGGTTGGCGCGGATCGAGGCACGACAGCCCGC
>JAYUCN010000779.1:0-3369 GCA_043740335.1 Planctomycetota bacterium | reverse complement strand
CCTGCGACGCAACACCCGAACGGCGGCGCTCCCGACTCGCGTACGAAGTGCTGCGTGGCACGGGCACCGCCGCGGACGTCCTGGTGTGGCCCAGGACTCGCTTCGAAGAACGTCTCCACCTGCGGGCATCGCTGCCGAGCACAGTGTTGCGCGAGGGCAAGCTGCTCCATGCCGCCTGATCTCGCGCGTTCGCGCCGCTTGTTGTGATCTCGCAGGCAGGGCTTCCTGACGCGCCTCGGCCGCGGCGCGCAACCCGCGCAACCACTCCGCTTGCACAACCCGACTCAAGCCGTTGGCTTCTGCAAGCAGAATGGCTTCCCGGGTCAAGGCCAGCGACCAGACGTTCGAGCATTGGGTCGACGACGGCAGGCCAGCGGCCGCTACACCTTCACCCACGCTGACGTCGGCAAGGCGCATCGGCGCTCCGAGATCGCCGTCGAGGCAGTGGTGCGCCGCCTCAAGCAGAAGGGTCGCATCGTCAGCCGTCGTCGCGGCCATGACTTGCCGGGAATTGCGGTTGCTGCAACCCGCTTTGCCATCGAAGGATGGATGGCGTCTACCCCATAACGGCCATAACTCTATGGGGGAATTGCGTGCCCGCTACCCAGGCATCGAAAGCTGGCCACTTGGATACCGAACTCAATGTCATTCAACGACTTGCACCAACATATTGCGCACACCATCATGTGTATGTATTCTCCCGAACAATTATGACGATACGGCGATCCATGCAGCCAGCACTCGAGCCCGGTCGCGTCTACCGGACTCGCGAACTCGCTGCGTGGGGCAAGAACCAGCCGCGCCTCGCGAAGCGACTCGCGCGGCAAGGGCACCTCGTCGCGCTGGCGCACGGTCTCTACAGCTGCCCGCGCCGCGGTCGGTTCGGGGTGGTGCCGCCGACCGACGACGAACTGATGCGCGCCTTCCTCGATGGCGGTCCGTTCGTTTTCACCGGGCCCGAGCGATGGAACGCGCTCGGCCTCGGCACCACCGCCGCGTTCGCCACGCCGCTCGTCTACAACGCCAAGCGCTCGGGCATGTTCGAGTTCGGCGCGCGCAAGCTGCTGTTGCGCCGCGTGGCGTTTCCCGAACAGCCGACGGCGGAATGGTTCGTCGTCGACCTGTTCGAGCACAGCGAGCAGGCAGGAACGAGCGTCCCCGCTCTCACTGCGGCGTTGGCGCGTGCCGTTCGCGGTGGAGCCTTCGATGCCGACAGGTTGAGCGCGATGGCTGGTCGCTACGGCTCGCGCTCGACGCGGGCCGCGATCGAGCATGCACTCGACGAGGCTGCGGCATGAACTTCGTGCACGACGATCCAGAGTTCAGGGACCTGGTGCGAATCGTCGCCCAGGATCGCGGCATCGCCCCGGGGCTCGTCGAGAAGGACTACTGGGTCACGCACACCCTCTGGTCGCTGCTGCGGCAGGGGTTCGAACTCTGGTTCAAGGGTGGCACCTCGCTGTCGAAGGGCTTTCTGCTGATCCAGCGCTTCTCCGAAGACCTCGATCTCAAGCTCGAACCTGGAGCCGTCGCCGGTGTGCCCACCGTCGAGAACTGGAAGAGCACGGCGAAGGGGCCGGTGGCGGCGCGACGGCGTCTCTTCGCGGCGTTGGCCAAAGTCGTCCTGGTGCCCGCAACCTCGCTGGAACTCGATCTCGAGCTGGACTCGTCTCTGCGCAGTGGAGGGTTGCGCATTCGCTATCCGGGCCACCACCTCGGCGATCTCGGCGATGCTTTTCGACCCTTCGTACTGCTCGAGATCGGCAACGCTCGCGTCGTGCCGTTCGTGACGCGCGATCTGTCGTCGTTCGTGCACGACCATCTGGGCCGGATCGGCGAACGAGCCAACTACGAGGACAACCGCCCGCACAACGTGCGTTGTGTGCATCCCGTCGTGACGCTGCTCGAGAAGCTCGATGCGATCGGCAAGCGATTCGCCAAGGATGCAGAGCCACCGACGTTCGTCCGCCACTTCGAGGATGCAGCGCAAGTCATCGCTGGCGGTTCGGCGCTGCCGCGTCTCGGCTCGCATGCTGACCCGATGGAACTGGCCACGGAGATGCTCGACGAGCGGCAGCTCGCGGCACTGCCCGACGCAACCGATGCAGCGTTTGCGCCAGACTCTTCAGCGCGCTGGAAGGCAGTGAAGGCCGCTCACGCTGCGATCGCGCCGATGTTCTGGGGGCCGCGCATCCCGCTCGAAGATGCCTGTGCGGCGATTCGCGGCTGGATCGGATCGCACCTGGGTTCGAAGTGATCGCCTCCGACCGCACACCTTGATGCCGCGCGCTTGATGCGGTAGACGACGTCCTTGGCCGAAGGACGTGTTCCTGCTAGATTGTCCCTCGTGCAAGGACAACTTCGCGAGACCATCCGGCGCCTGGTCGCCGACTCGCTCGCGCGCGACCCGCCAATCCTGACCCACCGGGACGTCTGGCTGCCGGCGGTTCCTGGCAAGGCGATCGCCGTCATCGGCATGCGGCGCTCCGGCAAGACCTCGCTGCTGTGGCAGTTGCTCGCCGACCGCCTGCAGAAAGGCACGCCGCGTGAAGGGCTGCTGTACTTCGGGTTCGAAGACGAGCGGCTGGCAGGCATGACCGCGCAGGACCTGCATCTGGTCGTCGAGGAGCACTATCAGCACTGCCCCGGATGGCGTGATCGACGCCGCACGACACTCTTTCTCGACGAGATCCAGGAGGTGCCAGGGTGGGAGAAGTTCGTTCGGCGCCTGCTCGACAACGAGAAGATCGAATTGTTCCTGTCCGGCTCATCGGCCAGGCTGCTGTCCACCGAGGTGGCCACCAGCATGCGTGGCAGGGCGCTGGCTGCCGTCGTCTACCCGTTCAGCTTCCGCGAAGCGCTGCGGCATGCTGGCCACGAACCGAAGCACAAGCGGGTCGCGCCAAAGGCCGAGCGTTCGCTGCTCGATCGTCGGCTGCGCGACTACCTGGCATCAGGTGGTTTCCCGGAAGCGCAGGGCATCGGGCAGCGCGAACGGATCGAACTGCTGCGTTCCTATGTGGACCTGGCGCTGCTGCGCGACGTGATCGAGCGTCACGCGATCACGCATCCCCTCGCCATGCGGTGGATGGCGCGCCATCTGCTTGGCAATGCGGCCGGCCTGTTCAGCGTGCACAAGACCCACCGCGACATGAAGTCGCAGGGGATCGCGGTCGGCAAGGACACTCTGCACGCCTACCTGACGCACCTCGAAGACGCATTCCTGGTTCAGACCGTCGCCGTGGCCGGAGGCTCTGAGCGTCGGCGCATGGTCAACCCCCGCAAGGTCTATCCCATCGACCCCGGTATCGCGGCCGTCTACGACCGGACTGGTAGCGAGAACCTCGGCCACGCTCTGGAGACGTGTGT
>JAYUCN010000778.1:0-20523 GCA_043740335.1 Planctomycetota bacterium | reverse complement strand
GACCGAGGAGTCCGAGGTCTACGCCGTCGAGGTCGACGGCACCGGTGTCGTGCGCCAGCTCACGGATCGTCGCGGCCCCGATGCAGCCCCGATGCCATCACCCGACGGTCACTTCCTCGCGTTCACGAGTCGCGATCAGGACGACGACAGCTACAGCATCGCGCCCTTGTGGCTCATGGCGAGCGACGGCAGCGGCAAGAAGGCACTGACCAACGACCTCGACCGCCAGCCGCAGAACCTGCACTGGGCCGCGGACAGCCAGCGCGTCTACTTCACGATCGAGGACGAGGGCACGGTGCAACTCTGCAGCGCTTCGCTCGACGGCAAGGTCCAACGCCTGACGCGCGGGGCGCATTGGTTCCAGCTTGGGGACATCGGCAAGGACGGTCGCATCGTCGGCACCGTGGCGACACCGTACCAACCCGGCGCAATCGCGACGCTCGCACCTGATGGCAATCTCAACCTCCTCACCGCCGTGCATGCCGACGTGCTGCACGGTCGCAAGCTCGGCCTGGTCGAGGAACTCACGTGGCAGGGCCCCGACAACCAGAGCATCCAGGGCTGGCTCGTGAAGCCGCCCGACTTCGACGCCACGAAGCACTACCCGCTCATCCTCCAGATCCACGGCGGCCCGCACGCGATGTACGGCGCCAACTTCGACTTCGAACGCCACAACCACGCCGCCAACGGTTACCTCGTGCTCTACTGCAATCCGCGCGGCAGCACGGGCTACGGCAAGGCGTTCGGCAACGCCATCGACCACGCCTATCCGGGCAAGGACTACGACGACCTCATGGCGGGCGTCGACGCCGTGATCGCCAAAGGCAGCGTCGACACCGACAACCTGTTCGTCTACGGCGGCAGCGGCGGCGGCGTGCTCACGTGCTGGATCGTCGGTTCGACCAACCGCTTCCGCGCCGCGGTGTCGATGTTCCCCGTCACCAACTGGATCAGCTTCGTCGGCACGACCGACGGGCCATCGTGGTACCGGAACTTCGAGAAGCTGCCGTGGGAGAACATCGACGAACACTGGCGCCGTTCGCCGCTGCGCCTCGTCGGCAACGTGACGACGCCGACGATGCTGCTGTGCGGCGAACTCGACCTGCGCACGCCGATGGCGCAGACCGAGGAGTACTACCAGGCCCTCAAGCTGCGCAAGGTGGACACCGCCCTCGTGCGCATCCAGGACGAATACCACGGCGCCTCGGCGCGTCACGTGAGCAACCGGCTGCGACGCATCCTCTACGTGCGCACCTGGTTCGAGCAGCACAAGAAGGCGCCGACGGCACCCTCGACGGACGCGGCGCTGCGCAAGTAGCCGCGCGTGCGGAACACGCGCGACCGGCCTTGCCATGGCGCGATCGCGTGACTCGGGTAGCATGCGCGGTCGCGCGGTCGCCGTTCGGCGGCACGCCTCATCGCCCGCAGTTTGTGGGCTCGACGTCGCACGCGCCGTTGCTGGCGCCTTCCAAATGGCGCCCGGAGGTCTTTGCATGAAACGTCTGCTGCTGATGGTGAGTCTGTTCGCTGCCTTTGCCACGACCCAGGAGGGTGAGCGGCCCATGCGCCGCGAAGCCGCACCCCAACGCACCGAACTGCGGGAACGCCTCCAAGGAGCACGCGAACGACTCCGCGAGACGATGCGCGAGTTCATGGAGGCGCGCGGCAACCAGGGCGAAGGGAGGCGCGAGGGCGCCGAACGCAGTGCGCCGCGGGAACGGCTCCGCGAAGTGATGCGCGAGCGCTTGGATGCCCGCCGCGGCGAAAGCGAACAACGGCCACAGGGCGAACAACCACGGGGCGAACAAGGGGAGCCGCGCGAGCGCATGCAGCGCCCCGGCCAGCGTCCCGAGCAGGGTCCGGGTCGGCCCGACAAGCGCCGGCCCGAGCAGTCGCAAGGCCCGCGCCACCGTCGTGCACCCGAAGGGATGCGCAATCGCACCTTCATGCTGCGGCGGCTGCATTTCCTGCGCCAACACATGCGCATGCTGCGCGAGCGCGGTGCTCCCGACCGTGGTCCGCAGAACGGCCCGCAGAACGGCCCGCAGAATGGTCCGCAGGGCGGCATGCGCCCTGCCCAGCCCGGGCAAACGGACGGCGTGAACCCGGCGTCGGCCGGCCCCGTGGCGGCGGCGGCGAACAGCAACGTCGCGGCATCCGCGTCTGATCGATCGCCGCCCGCCGCGTCATGCGCGGCTGAACGGGACCAGCCTCAGCCCTTGCCGCCGCGCGGTTGACCCTTCGGCGACGCGGCGGATGAGACTCCCTTCGTGGCACCGCGCGCATCGGCGACGATGCGTTCCGCGAGACGATCGGCGGCGTCACTCGGCGGAATCCGTTCTTCCTTGGCGATCGTCCACAGTTCCTTCAAGGCCTGCGGAATGCGCTCGATCTTGGCGAGGGCCACCTTCTCGTCGTAGCCACCCGGATGGAACTCGACGGCGACGTTGATGATGCCGCCCGCGTTGATCACGTAGTCCGGCGCATAGAGGATGTTGCGCTCCGCGAGCGCCTTGCCGTGCCGCGGCTCGAGCAGCAGGTTGTTGGCGGCCCCGGCGATGATCCGGGCGTCGAGCTTCGGAATCGTCTGGTCGTCGAGGATCGCGCCGAGAGCGCACGGAGCGAAGACGTCGACCTTCCGCGTCATGATGTCGGCTTCGCTGACGGGCACGAGGCCGATCTCCTTCTGGAGCTGCTGCAGGCGTTCGGTGTTCTTGTCGGCACCGTAGACCTTGGCACCGGCTTCGACGAGGCGCTTCGCGAGCGCCGAACCGACGGCGCCCGTGCCCTGGATCGCGACCGTGCGTCCCTTGCAGGAATCGCTGCCGAAGACCCAACCGAGTGCCGCGCGCACACCGAGGAACACGCCGTAGGCCGTGTAGGGTGACGGGTTGCCGCTGCCACCTTCCTTCTGCTCGAGACCGGTCACGTGCCTGGTGGCGCGGCGGATGATCTCGAGGTCGCCGACCGACGTGTTGACGTCTTCGGCCGTGATGTACTTGCCGCCGAGCGCGTCGATGAGCCGGCCCATCGAGAGGTAGAGCGCCTCGGACTTCACCTTCTTGGGGTCGCCGAGGATGACGGCCTTGCCGCCGCCGAGACCCGTTTGCGCCACGGCCGACTTGAGGGTCATGCCGCGCGCCAGTCGCTTGACGTCGAACAGCGCTTCCTCCTCCGAGGCGTACGGCCACATGCGCAAGCCGCCCAGGGCCGGGCCCAGCGTCGTGTCGTGCACGGCGATGATCGCGTGCAGGCCGCAGGTCGGGTCCTTGCCGCGCACGACACGTTCATAGCCGGCTACCGGGAGGTCGGTGATCTCGAGGGTTCTGGTCACTGGTGGCTGGTGGCTGGTGGCTGGGCATCCTTCGCAAAGAAGGGCGAAGAGGATAGCGCCACGACGGGGCGGCGCCATGGCGAGGTTGCCGGCGGCAAGTGGGCCGCAGTCCTTGACCGACCGGGCGCATCCTCGGAGCATTGCGGAGTGGCCCGCTCAGCGCGCGCGCGAACCGACGAGCACCTGCAGGTCGACCTCGGCGGTCTCGCGCTTCACGTGCACCGTGATCGTCTTGCCGATGATCTGCGTGTCGAGCACATCCGAGTAACTCTGGACGTCGGTCACCTTGGTGCCAGAGACGGCGACGATCAAGTCGCCCGCTTCGATGCCGGCCTTATCCGCCGAACCACCCTCGCGCACGCTGGCGACCAGCACACCATCGCTGCCTTGATGGTCGTAGTCGGGCATGAGCCCGAGTGCTGGGCGCATGCCCTCTGGGTTCGCCGCCGCCGCCGGCTTTTTGGGGGCGGGCTCCACCGGCTTTGCCACGTGCGGGCTCGGCGGCTTCACGACCGCCTTGGACGGGCCCGGCTTCTGGGCAGCCGCCTGCGGCTCTTCGTCCCCACGCCCCTCCGCCACGACCACGTACTCGCCGATCGTGCGCGGCACCGTGTACGTGCCGGCCGACAGGTCCTCGACCGTCTCCGCAGACAGCACGTGGATGTCCAGTCCGGGCATGCGACTCTTGATGCGCGCCACGGTGCCGCGCCCGTGATCGCTGTGCATGTGCCCGCAGAACAGCACCACGAGCGGCCGCCCGCCTGCTGCGCGGCGCGCCTTCAGATGGTCGACGATCGACTCGGCCATGGTGTCGTCCTTCAAGCACTGTGCCTGGTAGAAGCGCTTCATCGCGCCCTCGCCGCTCGTGCCGCCGTGCGTCTTCATCATGACGACGAAGGCATCCCAGTAGTCGTCTTCGGGCGCCGTCGTCTCGCGCGCCACGAAGCGATTGCCAGCCACGGCCTCGATCCCTTCCTTCGACACCATCGTCGCCAGTGCGCGCGGCGCGTTCGCCGCCAGCACGACGAGGCCGTGCTCCTTCGCGAACTCGATCACCGGCCGGTAGTCACGCTCATAGTGCGGCCACGGTCGCGCCTTGTCGAGAAACGTCGGTTCGTCGATGACGCCACTGAGGTACTGGAGCAACACTCCTTGCACGTCGCGCTCGAACATCTCCATCGCGATGACGACGTTGCCGCGCCGTTGCTGCAGTGCCCGCAGCAGGTCGTGATGCACCTCGTGGATCGCGGGTGTCTGGTGTTCTTCGCCAAGTGCGATCACATCGGCCCGGAAGAGCTCGTCCGCGACCTCCGTCACGGTCGTCGTGGTGTCGGTCGCGGTGACGACGAGGCGCGCTGGCGTGGCGCACGCCACGGACAGCAGCAACAAGGGCAACAGGAGCAAGGTGCAAGGCAAGCGCATCCGACCATGAGAAACGGAGAGCGCATGCACGGCAAGCGCCTGTCCCAACGCCTGGCAAGGATCGATGCCATGACACTTTCGCGCCCGCTCGCTTCCGCCGCCGCGCGCAGTCGCTTGAATGCGAGGCTCCCTTGCGCATCTCGCGACCAGCAGCCATCGCCACCGCGCCATGAAGATCACCACCTGGAACGTCAACAGCCTGCGCGCGCGGCTCACGCACGTCGTCGACTTCCTGCGCGCACATCGACCCGACGTGCTCTGCCTCCAGGAGACCAAGGTCCAGGATGAACAATTCCCGCGCGAGCTGCTCGAGGACGAGGGCTACAGCATCGAGTGCTTCGGCCAGAAGAGCTACAATGGCGTCGCCATCCTGAGCCAGGAGCCGCTCGAGGACGTCTGCCGCGGTCTGCCGGACGATCCACCCGATGCGGAACGGCGCGTGATCGGCGCCATCGCTCGCGACTTCATGGTGCTGAACCTCTACGTGCCGAACGGCCAGGACGTCGGCACCGACAAGTACCGGCAGAAACTCGACTGGTTGCGCCGGCTGCGGGCCTTCCTCGACACGCGCTACTCGATCGCGGAGAAGGTGGTCGTCGTCGGCGACTTCAACGTGACGCTCGACGACCGCGACGTGCACGATCCGGTGTGGTGGCACGAGCGCATCCTGTGTTCGACGGCCGAACGGCAGGCGATCCGCAACGTGATGGCGTTCGGCTTGTCCGACGCGCTGCGCCTGCACCACGAGGAAGGCGGCATCTACACCTGGTGGCACTATCGCGCCGGTGCGGCCTTCAAGGACGACGGCCTGCGCATCGACCATGTGTTCGTGTCGCCGCCAGCGGCGGCGTGCTGCACGGACGTGATCGTGCACCGCGAGGAACGCACCAAGAAGACTCCCAGCGACCATGTGCCCGTGACCGCGGTGTTCGGCGCGCCCGGGACCGCGTCGTGACGGACGACGCCCCCGTCATGATCGAGACGCGGCAACTCGGGCGCGAGTTCGCCGGCAAGTGGGCCGTGCAGAAGCTCGACCTCACGATCCGGCGCGGCGAGATCTACGGTTTCCTCGGCCAGAACGGTGCTGGCAAGACGACGACGCTGCGCATGCTGACGGGGCTGCTGAGGCCGAGTGCGGGATCGATGGGTATCGCCGGCCTCGATCCCGTTGCCGACAGCCGCCGCTGCAAGCAGCTGCTCGGCTTCGTGCCCGACACGCCGCCGCTCTACGACTATCTCACGGGGCGCCAGTACACGGCCCTCGTCGCGAGTCTCTGGCACGTCGAGCGCGCGGCGCGCGACGCCCGCAGCGAGATCTTGTTCGATCTGCTCGGGCTACGGGAAGTGGCCGACGACCTCTGCAAGAGCTACTCGCACGGCATGCGCAAGAAGATCCACCTCGCGGCGGTGTTGACGACGGGACCGCAGGTGCTGCTGCTCGACGAACCGACCACGGGACTCGATCCGCTGAGCACGCGGCGGCTCAAGGACCTGCTGCTCGAGGAAGCGCGGCGCGGCACGACGGTCATGCTGAGCACGCATGTGCTCGACCTTGCCGAACAGATCTGCGACCGGGTCGGCATCCTCGCCAGCGGCACGCTGCGTGCGGAAGGCAGTGTCGCGGAGCTACGCAAGCAACACGGCGAGCGTTCGTTGGAGGACGTCTTCCTGTCGACCACGGGCACGCCCCTGGACACGCCACACGAAGTGCACGATGGGCCTCCTGCGCGCTGACTGCCAGGCCCTCGCCAACCTGCCGGCGAACCCCGGCGGGCGTCGCGTCATGGCGAGCATGGGCATGGTGCTTCTGCTGCTGGCCTTGATGTCCTTTGGGTTCGCGCGCGCCGTGATGGATCATCCGCAGCTGCTGCAGCTCGTGCACGGGGCCGCCGATGGGGAATCGTTGCGGGGCCTGCTCGGCTATGGCCTCATGCCATGCCCGATGGCGGCGACCTGGCTCGGCCTCGCCTTGGCACAGCGCCAGTTGTTCGAGACGCCGGAACTCACGTTGTGGCGACTTGCGCCGATGCCGTCATGGCGCGGGCCGGTGCAGATCCTGCTGCGCGCGTGCGTCGTGACTTCGTGCTGGTCGTTCGCGTTGGCGGGCCCGTTCGTCGCCGCCCTGCTGTCTCGCAGCCCGGCACCGCCGTGGGCCTATGCGTTGGTACCGTTCGCCGTGGTGTGCTGCACGGCGCCGCTGCTCTGCACGCTGCTCGCGGTGCAGATCGTGCTCGTGCGGTTCTTCGCGGGACGGCTCCTGCGGCTCGTCTTCACGTTGGTCGCGGCGTTGGCATCGGTCGGCTTCTCGACCTGGCTGTTGCTGGGTCTGTTCACGTCCGAGTCGGCGCGCCTGCGCGATCTGGCGGTGACGGCGAGCACGCCGAGCCGGTTGCCGTGGACGATCGACACGGCGTCGGCGCTGCTGGCGGCGGCGGCGCGTGGTGTCGTCGACGGCGACGCGCTGCGGGCGGTGCTCGGCTGGCTCGCGCTGGCGGCGGGCATCTTCTGGTTCGCGGCGCGCCTGCACCCGCGTGCGCTCGAACGGCACCTGCAGGCCGAGCCGCCGTTGCTGCGCGGTCGGCGGCGCCCGTGGCCGACTTCGATCGCGGCGACGGTGCGCAAGAAGGAGTTCGCGCAGGTGCTGCAGCAGCCCGGTGCGCTCATTGCGTTCCTGGTGTTTGCGGTGCTGGTGTGGGCGATGGCGCGCGAACGGCTGCTCGTCGGCGGCATCCTGGGAAACTGGCGGATGCCGCGCGAGGTCGCGCACCTCGGCGCCATGCTGACGCAGTGGTTCCTCGCCGTGTTGCTGGTGCTGTACGCGCACATGGGCAGGCTGGCGCTGTGGGATGGAACGCAGTGGTCGCTCTACATGGCGGCACCAGTCGCACCGCGCGCGATCCTGCGCGGCAAGTTGACGGCGATCGCGGTGTTCCTGCTCTGGCCGCTCGTGCTCGTCGGTGCGGCGGGTGTGCACCTGCTCGAAGCGAACGCGACGACGTTGGTGACCTTCGTCGGTGTCGCGATCGGTGGGACCTTGGCGGCGCTCGGTGTGCTCGCGATCGTCGGCACGTCGCCGCGGCTCATGCGGCCCGACGACGGCGGTCAGATCATGCAGGGTGGGAGGAGCTTCATCGCCGCGATGCTGCTCGTGATGACGTTCGAGTTGGTGATGTCACCGGCGGTCTACTGCTGGTGGAAGCTCAGCGAGCTGGCGCAGGAGTACGGCCTGCGATCGGAGGTCGCGCACGACTGGGCGCCATGGGTCGTCGGCGCCGCGATCGGCTTCGGCGCGTGCATCGGTCTGCTCGGTCTGTGGCTCGGCGGTCGCAACTACCGGCGGCTGTTGGCAGCGAGATGACGGGCCCGGCCAACGACCCGCGGTAGTCTCGTGCCCCATGTCGGCACGACTGCTGGCGATCTTCCTGCGGCCGGGCGCGCGCTTGCCCGTGCGAGCCGTCGAGCGCGCGACCGCGATCGCAGGGCTTGGCCTCGACGGCGACCACGCCGGTGGCGGCAAGCGTCAGGTCACGCTGCTCACGCGCGAAGGGTGGGAACGCGCCACCGCCGAACTCGGCATCACGATCGACCCCGCCGTGCGACGCGCCAACCTGTTCGTCGAAGGCATCGACCTCGCGTCCTGCATCGGCGGCTCGCTCCAGATCGGCGACGTCGTCATCGACGTGCTCGGCGAGACGCGACCGTGTGAACTGCTCGAAGGACCGGGCCGCGTGGGACTGTGTGCGACGCTGCGCCCGGAGCAGCGCGGTGGTGTCCACGGGATCGTGCGCATCGGTGGGGAACTGCAGATCGGTGCCTGCTGTGGGGTGCCGGCAACCGCATGACCGTGCTGCGCTCGCTCGCCACGCGGAGACTCGCCGCGGTCGACTGGTGCGTTCTCGCCATCTGGTTGGAGCGCGACCCGGGTCACTGCAGCGTGACCAGCGGCGCATTGCCGCCGAAGGCGATGACGCCGTTCGCCACCAGCAGGCTCTGGAACGCGATCGGCAGGCCGACGAGGCCAGGCTGCACGGGCAGCGCCAGTTCGATCGCGGCATAGCCGCTGCTGCCGAGCACCTGCAGCGGGAACACCGTCGCTGTCGCCAGATCCAGCAGCAGCGTGCCGCCGATGCCGGAGAAACTGAGTCCAGGGCCGAGGCCGAGCGCGCCGAGCGGCAACAGCAAGCCACCCGTCGGACCGTTGAGACCGACGCGCACACTGGTGCCCAACCTGCCGGAGCCGAGCACGGTGACCGCACCGTCGAGAGCAACCGCGCGCAGTTCGAACCCGTCGACGAGCGCTTCCACGGTCGACGCGAACAGATCCTGCGCACGCACGCGCAGCACCATGCGGTTCGTCAGCGGTGCTGACAGCGGCAGAGCGATGTGGAGCCATGTCCCCGTCGACACGCTGCGCTGGTACAGCAGCGACCAGCTTGCACCCCCATCGCGACTCAACTGCACGAGCAACGGATCGTTGCCCGCACTCTCGGCATACCAGAGGTCGAACGCCACGGTCGCGGCCGCGAGATGCGACAGGTCCATCGCCGGCGACAGCAGGTCCGTGTAACCGCCATCGACGTCGTACGTGTCCACAGGACCGCCCCGGCCATCGGTGACCTGGCACAGCGACCCGCCGGGTGTCGTCTGCGTGCCCGGCTGCATCGTCACGCCCGCACTGCTCGTCGCCAGCGGAGTGCTGCGTTCCCACAGGCCCGTCGTCGCCGTGCCGATGCTGCCGCGCGTGAACCCACGATCCTGTTCGAAGTCGTCGTCGATGCAGACGCGCGTCGCCAGCAGCGGCACGTCCAGCGGGAAGTCGCCGACGCGCAGGTCACCCGTGACGCGCACCAGCAGCCGCGCGACAGGTGCGCTGAACCCGACCGGCACCGTGAAGGACAGCGGCAGCGCGCCGTTCGCCAGCGAACCCAGCGCTGGCACCGTACCTGGCTGTGCCATTCCCTGGCCGATCGTCAACTGGGGATCGACGGCCAGCAGTTGCAGCGTGAGCCCGGCCGCCGCGATCCCGAGGTTCTGGACCGTCGCGGTGACGAGGCCCGTCTCGCCGGGTTCGAGGATCGAGTTGCCGTTGCCGCCGGGCGCTTCCTGCACCGCCGTCGCGACCAGCGTGAACGCCGCCCCCGCGGTCAGGGCAATCTTGCGGAACATGCGCTGGTGCCGCCGCGCGATCGCCTCGATGTCCGGCCCCACGGGCCAGAAGCCACCTTCGTTGCTGCGGCCGAGCTCCGCCGTCCAGGCCAACGAACCGCGGGCCGTGTGGTGGTGGTCGACGGCCGTGCCCGAGGCGATGTAGAGCAGCGTTGCCAACTGGCCGTGCGCGATGCCGTTCTCCTGCACCATCTGCGCGCCGAGGTTCTGGTAGATCGCGACGTTGGCTGGATCGGCGAGCTGGAACCCCCACGGCCGCAGCAGCACATCGGTGTAGGTGTGGCTGCTGAACACCTGCACGAATTGACGCGACGCTGCGAACGCTTCCATCACGGCGGTCTCGGGCTCCGAGAACGGGGCGGTGCCGCGGTAGGTCTCGCTGCTCGGGCTCGTCGAGCTGCCGCCGTTCGGCGCGTTCCACTGCGTGGCGTAGTTGCGGTTGAGGTCGACGCCGAAGCTGCCGCCGTTGTTGCGGCGGTTCTTGCGCCACAGGCCGCCGCCGTTCGGATTGGTCTGGCGGTTGTACTCGTAGCCGTCGGGGTTGACGCAGGGCACGAAGTACAGCTCGCGCTCGTCGATGAGGAACGTCGCTTCGGGATCGGTGCCGTAGCCGGCGAGCAGTTCGTCCATGAACAGCAGCGTCGTCGCCATCGACAACGGTTCACGCGCATGATGCAGCGCGTCGTAGAGCACTTCGGGTTCGTTCTCGTCGGTGCCGACGTGGTCGCTGATCTTGACCATCCACAGACTGCGGCCTTCGATCGACTGACCGATGCTCACGCGCTGCGAACAGAGCTGCGGGTACTGCGCGTGGAACGCGTCGAGGATCGCTTCCATCTGGAGCAGCGTGTAGTGGCCGCCCATCGCACCCTGGCCGATCGGCGGCGTCAGCACATCGGGCGCCGCAACGGGGAATGAAGCGAGGGCCGCGGCATGGGCGGCGACGAGGTCAGAAATGAGCACGCGACAGCGCAGACCGGCCTGCTGCAGGCGCGCGAGATCACCCGGCATCGCGATCACTTCGACGCGGCGCTGCGCTGGCAGCGGCAGACGGCAACCGGCGAGATCGAGGTCCATCGCGAGCAGCTGCTGCATCTGGGCCGGGCCCGTGATGACGACCTCGACGAGTTGGCGCACGGGCTGCGTCGGAGCTTGGGCAGGTGCAGCGACGACGAACGTGGTGAACGCGCACAGGGCGGCGCCGGAGCGGGAGTGGAGCATGGGAGTCACGAGTAGGAGACGCGCACGATACGCGTGCTGGCCTGCGTCCAGAAGGTGGGGCGCCCACTGGCGACGCCGGCCCGGTTCGCGTCGGGAACCCGGGAAAGGTAGCAAGGCCCGGCTGCGCCCGGAATGATGGGTGCGGAGCGAAGCCATGATGCGAAGAGCCTGTTCGGGATCGGTGATCCTGTTGGCGATGGTTTGTCCGACGGCCGTCTGCGCACAGCAGTTCGAGGAGGAGATGGCCCGCGCCAGGACGATGATTGCGGCAGGGCAATGGGCCGAGGCGCTCGGTGCGATGAAGGCACTCGAGGCGCGAACCGCCGGGGATGACGAGCGGGACAGGCTGGCGTTCCTGTTCTTCGAGGTGGGTGTGCAACTCAGCAATGCGGGCGACTTCGCGCGCGCACTGCCCGCTTTCGAAGCAGCGTTGGCGATGTACACCCGCATGTACGAGAGCGAGGACCACATGAACGTGGCCGCAAACTTGAACAACGTGGCTGCGTGCCTCATGTCGCTTGGTCGAGCCCGGGAGGCGTTACCACGTTTCGAAGCAGCGGCGGCAATGTACCAGCGACTCAACCCGGATCGGGATCATCCATTCGTCGTGACGAACCTGCGGAACGCGGCCCGGTGTTTCGAGATCCTCGGCCGCTTCGACGAAGCCCTGCATCGCCGTGAAACCGTCCTGGCGATGCAGCGACGCCTGCGCAGCAACAGCGTTCATCCGGACGTGGTCGGTGAACTTGCCGCAGTCGCGTCCTGCTTCGCGTCACTCAATCGGTTTGCCGAGGCACTGGCATGCCACCAGGAAGCGCTGTCGATGCAGAGGGTCCTCCACGGCGAGCGCGACCATCCCGATGTCGCGGAGTGCTTGAACCGGGTCGCTCGCGTGCTCGAGGTTCTCGGTCGAGCTGACGAGGCCCTGCCACAGTTGGAAGCGGCGTTGGCGATGCACGTGAGATTGTGCGACGAACGCGACCACACGTTGGTCGCGCAGAGCCTCGGCCACGTGGCTTCGTGTCTGGAGTCCCTCGGCAGGGCGCGGGAAGCGCTGGCGAACTACGAAGCTGCATTGGCGATGCAGAAGCGCCTCCACGCCGAGGGCGACCACCCGGATGTGGCGCTCGTCCTGAACAACCTCGCACACTCGCTGTGGTCCATGGGGCGGGCGGATGAGGCCCTGCCGTACTTCGAGGCCGCACTGGCGATGGACAAGCGACTCGGCGGTGACGGCGACCACCCGGCGGTGGCCAGTGGCATGAACAACCTGGCATCGTGCTTGGAGAGAATGGGACGCGTGCGCGAGGCACTGTCGTGGTCCGAGGCTGGGTTGGCGATGAGCAAGCGCATCTACGGCGACAGTGACCACCTGCAGATGGCGACGGCGCTGAACAGCACGGCCTTCTCACTGCAGTCCAACGGCCGGAACGACGAAGCCCTGCCGCACTTCGAAGCCGCCCTCGCAATGCGGCAGCGCCTCGCCGTTGGCCGTGACGACGTCGAGGTGGCGACGAGTTTGAGCAACGTGGCGACGTGCGTGCAGGACTTGGGGCGCGCCAGCGAGGCCTTGCCGCGCTACGAGGCCGCGTTGGCGATGATGCAGCGCCGCCACGGTGATCGCGATCACCCGGAAGTGGTGACGAGCCTGGGCAACGTGGCTGCGTGCCTGCTCGACCTTGGTCGTGCCCGCGAGGCGCTGCCCCTCTTCGAGAGTGCACTGGCGTTGTCGCGGAGGATCTACGGCGAAGCTGACCAACCGGATGTGGCCACGAGCCGGATGTCCGTTGCGTACACCCTCGCCACGTTGGGCAGGAATGACGAAGCGTTGCCGCACTACGAAGCCGCGCTCGCCATGCTGAGACGCGTCTACGGGGATCGCGATCATCCTGCCGTGGCCACGAGCCTCAACAACCTGGGCGGGTGTCTCCAGCAGCTCGGCCGCGCCGAGGAGGCGCTCGGGCAATTCGAGGCGGCGATGACCGTGCGTCAGCGGCTGTGCGGCGACCGCGACCATCCGGACCTGGCCAAGAGCCTCCACAACGTCGCCCGGTGTCTGCACTCGCTCGATCGGACCCAGGATGCGCTCGGATTCTGTGAGCGCGCTGCGGCCATGATCGAGCGATTGCGCGAGGCCAGCCACACGTCCGCGACACTGCGCCAGTCGTTGTTCGACAGTCTCAAGCTCGGCGGAACGTTCGAACTCCTGCAGACCCTGACCATGAAACTTGGCATGTCCGGCGCCTCGCTGCGCGCCGCCGAGCACAGCCGTTCCCGCGACCTTCTCGATCTGCTGGAGCAACAGCACTTCGATCCCCTCGACGAAGCGGCTCGTCGCGCCGAACTGGACGGCGACGCAGGGGCCCGACAGCGGATCCGGCAGCTGCGCGCCGAGCTCGCCGACACGACCTTTGCGACCGACCGCTTGCACCACACCCTGGCGCGACTGGACCAGGCCACCCCGGATACCGACCGCGAATCACGCCGAGCCGAGCTGGTCGCGAAACTGAACGAGGTCGGCACGCGCCAGCGGCAATTGCTCGACGAACGAGCGCGCATGCTCGGCGATGTGCTGGCAGCAGGGCGCGTTCGCACGCCCGAGGAGATCCAGTCCGTCCTGCGGGAAGGCGAGCTGTTCCTCGAGTTCGCGGTCACCGAGGACGTGGTACTGCTGTACGTGTTCGCGCGTGCGGGCGGAATCGAGATCTTCCGACTGCCGACGGCATTCGCGACGGTCGAGAAGGCGTTGCCGGCAGTCTTGGCGCGCGCATCGCGCGCTGGGCCGACGGAGCGACGCGGCATTGACCCCGACGCTCGCGCGGTCGACGCGGGAATCGTCGCCCGATCGCGCGAGCTGTTCGCGAGCTTGATCCCGAGCACGCTCTGGGAACGCCTCCGCGGCACCAAGCACGTGTTCGTCGCTCTGCACCGCACCTTGCACCGCCTGCCCCTGGAGCTGCTCGTCACGGACGTTCGCGATGACAAGACCGTGTACTGGCTCGACGCTGGTCCGCCGATCACCTACGTGGCTTCCGGAAGTGTGCTGCACTGGTTGCGGCAACGCCCGTCGGAGACTCGGCCGGAGATGGTGGCGGTGGAGATGGTTGCCATCGGTGACCCCGAGATTCGCGCGAATGCGCCGGCGGCGCCCGAGCAGGGTGTGCTCGTGCAGAAGGTCAGTGACGGCGGAGAAGGCGCCCGCATCGGCTTGCATCCGTTCGATGTGCTGACCCGCTATGACGAGCAGGCTCTCGTCGACGACATCTCGCTGGAGAAGTTGCGTTTCGCAGCCGAGGCCGCCATGCAGCAGGGACAGCGCCCGACAGCCCCGGTTCCCATCGAGCTGTGGCGTCACGGCGCGACTCTGCGAGTCGAGGCCAGGCCTGGCGTGCTCGGCATCGAAGTCGGCCTGGGTGCCGCGCGCGGTGCGCATGCGGCGAGTCTCGACGCGACCACGGAACCGGGACACTTCGTGCACAAGAGCGACCTCGAACGCATCTCGAAGTTGCCGCAGCTCAAGGGCGCACGCGCCGAGGCAGAAGCGATCGCCGCAACGTTTCGCGAACGCGGGGCGAAGGCCACCCTGTTGCTCGGCAGCATGGCCAGTGAATCAGCGGTTGCGACCGCCGCGGGCCAGACCCGATACCTTCACTTCGCCTGCCACGGCATTGCCGAGGAATGCGCCGGCCAGAGCCTGAGCATGCTCGTGTTGGCGCAACCGGAGACGCCAGAGGCCGATGACGACGGGTTGTTGAAGCTCACCGAGATGCTGCATTCCTGGCGCGGGCGGCTCACCACGTGTCGGCTCGTCGTGCTCTCCGCCTGCCAGACCAATGTCGGGCCGACGAACCGCGATGATGCGCCGCAGGCCCTGCCCCTCGGCTTCATGTTCGCGGGCGCGCCCAGCGTGATCTCATCCCTTTGGGCCGTGGACGATGCATCGACCCGCGAGTTCATGACCGACTTCTATGGGCGTCTGCTCGCGGGCGAGACCGACAAGCTGAAGTCCTTCACCGAAGCCAAGAAGGCACTGCGCCAGAAGTACCCCGATCCCTTCCACTGGGCACCGTTCATCTACATGGGCGTCCCGGAGTGACTGGGCCACCACGCGGGCCTTCTGGTGCATGACCAGGCGCGCGGCCAGTACGCTGCGACCCGCTGTGCATTCGCGGCGAGCACCGACACCGGTTCGCCGGCGAGCGGGCAACCGAGCAGCGCCGTCATGTCGCATGTCTCGAGTCGCGCCGACGCGCGCGCGAGGCACCACGGCGTGTGCGCGACGTCGCTGCACACGAGCTGCCCGCGACGCATCGCGAACAGGCAGTAGCGTTCGACGAGGAAGTGCTCGAGCGTGCCACGCCCTGCCGGTGCCGACGGCCCCACCGCCACCCAACTGGCGACGAAGCGAGCCGCGGGGGCGCGGCGATCGGAGCGTTCGCTCGCGAAGTGCACACCATCGGCGCGCCGTTCGCACTGCATGCGCGCCGTGAAGTAGGGCAAGCCGAAGATCGTGCGGGCACCGGCGACCGCGATCCGGCTAGCGGCGTCGAGGCTGAAGAACCACACGCCGGACCGTTCCCCGGCGCGCACGTAGGTGCGCACGTTGAGCTCGGGAAACGCGTGCGCGGTCGGCAACGGCGGCAGCCAGCGAAACCGCGTGCGTGCCATGCGGAATGGCACCACGCCGAGCCACGCGCTGCCCGCGAGGGTCTCGACCTCGAGTCCCGCCGGCAGGAGTCGCTGCAGCACCGCCGCCTCGACCGGCCAGTGCAGGAACAGGAGATCCTCCCAGTCCATCGTCAGACGCCACGGCCGACGCGGCAGCGGCCACGGACGGTGAGAGGCTTCGTGCAGCGCAGGGTGCGGCATGGGTCGCTTTGTGACCAGGCAACCGCGCTACGCTATCCGACGCAGCGCTGCCAATGGCCGCGACCTTGTCATGCTCCGACATCCGCTGACGCTCCTCGCCCTGTTCGGCCTCGCCGCCCGCCTGCCCGCGCAGGACGACCTGCGCGACCGCATCACGCGCACCGACGGCCGCGTGCTCACGGGCCGCGTGCTGAATCCGCACGCCACCGACGAGTTGGTTCTCCTGCAAGGCGGCAAGCGGCTACGCGTGCCGCACACCGAGATCAAGGACGTCGAACTGGTCGGCACGGCTCTGCGCGAGTTCTGCGAACGACGCGTGCGACAGAAGGACTCGCCGAAGGCGCAGCGGTACCTGATCGATTGGGCCCAGGGCAAGGGACTGACGGGCCTCGCGCGCGCGCAAGCGATGTGGCTCTGCCTCGAGGACGACACCAACACCGAAGCGCACGAGTTCCTCGGCCACAAGAGGGGAGCGAAGGGCTGGCTGTGGGAACACGACGGCAAGAGCCTCACGCGCGAACAGCTCGAGGTGGCCCTGGCCAAGAACCCGCTGCTGCTCGTCGGCGAACGCTTCGCGCTGCGTTGCGACGCGGACCTGCGCACGAACGTCGCCGCACTGCTCGACCTCGAACACCTCGGCGTCGTCTGGCAACAACACTTCGGCGAGGCGCTGCGGTTGCACGAAGTGCTGCAGCCGATGGAGATCGTGGCCCATCGCAACGCCGACGTGTTTCCGAAGTGGGGCTTCCGGCCGGTACCGTTCTACGTGCCTGCTCCGCACGGTGACGTCGGACGCACGTTCTATGCGGGCCCGGCGCCAGTGCGCCCGCTGCAGTTGTTCTTCGTCGGCACGCAAGCGCTGCTCTACCACACGCTGATCGGCGAAGTGAATCGCCAGGACGACCGCGACCGCGTGTGTGCGTGGCTCGAAGTCGGCCTCGGCATGTTCATGGAGCACACGATGCAGGGCCCGGCGGGTCTCGCGGCGCCGGGCGAACTGCGCGCGCAGGATCTGCAGGCGATGCAGGCGCTCGGCCGCAGCTATCGGCTCACGCATCTGCTGCACCTGCCGATGTACGGCGGCTTCTACCTGATGGACGACACGGCCACGGCCATCAACTGGAGTGCGGCGACGATGTTCGTCGCGTGGTTGTTGGAGCCGGACAACAAACCGAAGACGCGCGAACCGTTCCTCGAGTTCGTGCGCGAGGCGTTGGGGGAACGGAAGGGCGACAGCAGTTCGGCGTTCGACAAGGCGATGGGTGTGCGGGTCGAGGAACTCGACGAACCGTGGCGGGCGTGGCTCGCAAAGAAGGCGGGGTACTGAGGCTGAGACACCTGGCCGTCGAGCCGCAGTTCCCCGCTCGACAACGGCGCGTTAGAGTCACCGACGTCATGAACCGCACGAGCGCGATCGACACGCTGACCAGCTACTTCGCGCAACGCAACGACGTCCTCGCCGCCTACCTGTTCGGCAGCGTGGCGCGGGGCGAAGACCACGCCGCCAGTGACGTCGATGTGGGCGTGCTCTTGCGCGCCGGCAAGCCCGCAGCGATCGTGGACTTCGACGTCGTGTTCGCGATGCAGGACGAACTCGAGGAACGTCTCGGGTGCCACGTCGACGTCGTCGTCATGAACGGCGCGCCGCTCGACCTGCTGCATCGCATCCTGCGGGACGGCGCGCGGTTGCTCGATCGAGAGCCACTGCTCCGCATGGAGTTCGAGTTGCAGGCGCGAACGCAATACTATGACTTCCTGCCGCTGCTGCTCCGCTACCGCGAGACCGTGCTGAGGCGCGCCTGATGGAGAAGCGTCTGATCGAGAAGCGACTGGCGTGGATCGAATCGTGCCTGGAACGCTTGCGACGACTCGCGCGACCTGAACGATCGAGTCGGATCCGTTGCAGCTCGCGTTCGTGGAGCACACGTTGCAGACGGCGATCCAGGGTGCGATCGACGTAGCGACGCTGATCGTCGGCGAACGCAAGCTGGGCGAACCGGACGCGACCAGGGCGCTGTTCACGCTGCTCGCCCAGGACGGGTGGCTCACGCCTGCCGAGGTCGACGTGTGGCGACGGATCATCGGCTTCCGCAACATCGTCGTGCATCGCTATCCCGACGTGGATCCGGCCATCGTCCGCGCCGTGTTCGAGTCGAACCTGGAGGACCTGAGCCGTTTCGTGCGCAGCATCCGGGACCGCCTGGCAGCGCACTGATGGTCGGAGACAAAGACCCCAAGATCGACGCGTGGTGATGCGCAGACTCAGAACAGTCGCAGCTCCGCGCCGCGCGTCGATGCTGCTCCAGCCAGAGTCGCGGCATCCCACACGAACCACTGCGTGAACAGCGTCAACCCTGAGAGCCACTGGTCACTCGGCAGCGGGATGCGGATCGTGCCGTAGCCGGCACCAGCGACACCGGACGTTCCATGCAGCATGCCGTTGACGAGCAGCCCCGACCAGACGTCGGCGTTCACGTTCACGCCTTGGATCTGCGAGCCGATCGGTGCTGGCTGCAGTGACAAAACGAACGTCACCGGAGCCCCCCCGCGCGCGTTGCCGACGCCGACCTTGAAATCGACGTTGCCAAGGTTGGCGGGCACTTCCGCGAGCGTGAGCGGCACGAAACCACCCGTTCCCGGCGAACCCGGGCCGAACAGGAAGCCCTGCGGCGGTTGCAGTTCACTGCGCAGCGTCGGCCGATCGAACGGGAACTGCTCGGCGGCGACGCGCGGATCCGTGAGCGCGTTGTCGAGGAAGTCGATGAGGCTGTTGCGCTGCGGCGGCGCCAGCACGATCGGCTGCAGCAACGGATCCTTGTTGTCGAGGTTGGTGCCGCCACCGGCGACGTAGAAGTTCAGGATGATGTTTAGGGTGGTCAACCCGCCGGCGTGGAAGAGACTGCTGCGCAGACCGACGTTGCGCAGGCTCGGCACCTTGAACTTGCCGCGATCGGCGAAGATGCCCGTGATCTCCTGCAGGCCACCGTCCTGGACGATGGGCCGCAAGCCGAGGTTGTGGAACTGACCGTCGGTGAACAGCGGCGGCGTGTGGCAGAGATTGCAGCGGGCCGAACCCTGGAACAAGTTGAGGCCTGCGAGCTGGTTCGGCGTGAGTGCGGTCGGTTGGCCGTTCTGGAAGCGGTCCCAAGGTGTCTGGTCGGCGACGAGCGTGCGTTCGTAGGTAGCGATCGCGAACGCGATGCGACGCGCGCTGATCGTCGGATCGCCGAACGCCGCATTGAAGAGGTCCGGATAGGTCGCGCCGCCCGCGATCGCGGCGGCCATGTCCGCGGGCACATTGGTGGCGAGCGCCATCGGCCGGCTCGTCGTGAGCTTCTGCACGACCTCGGTCCAGGTGCGACCGTCGTGGCCCATCTCGACGCCGTCGGGGATCGGCCGCATCGCCTGCGCTTCGAGCGCGCCGCCCTGCGCGATGACGAGCTGGCCGTTCTGCGGATCGGTGAAGTCGCCCGCGAAGCGCCCGTCCCAGAATAGGCGCGGGAACCACGCCGCCATGAGGAAGCTCGGCGACGCGCGACGCGTGACCTGCGGGTTGAAGCCGAACGCGGGGGCTGGCAGGTACTCGTTGTTCGCATCGCTGCGGATCACGCCGGGCGAAGCGAAGTTGTCGTCCGGGGTGCCGAGGATGCCGTCGAGGCCCGGCGTCGGCACGCGGCGCGGATCACCGCCGCCGCTGGCAGGCAGGTGGCAGGTGCCGCACGCCATCAGGTTGTTGCTCGACATCTGCTCTTCCCAGAACAGGAGCTTGCCGAGGATGCGCTTGCCTTCGGTGATCGGGTTCTCGGGCGGGACTGGTACGGGCGGCAGGCTACCTTGGGCGAGCAGGGAAGGTGCGAACAGACCGGCTGCAGAGAGCAGGTGCAGCAGCAGCCGACGAGAGGTGGCGAGGGACATGGGAATGTAGGTCTGGACGGGTCGACGAACCGGAGGCAACGGGTCGCCTGCCTGGGCGCGCATATCATGGCGCGAGGGAACAGCGCCGTCGACGCCAGGGAGCGGTCAACGAGCCAGCCCTGCATCCCAGATCGTGGAGGCCACGGTCTGGAGCCCCGGGCGAAGACATCGGCTTGGGCTTCCTGCGCTCCGACGCGTCCGTGGTGCAGTTGGGGCGCTGGGCCCAGGACGAAGACGAGCCCTACCTCGGCGTCGCGGTCGCGCTCTCGAGCGGGCACACGCTGGCTTCGCTGTCCGGCGCCTACGGCTTCGTGCGCTTCGTGCTGCGCAATGACCTCACCGCGCAGACGATGCGCAGTGACTATGGCACGATCACGTTCAACGGGATGGGCGGCTTCACCGAGATGTCCGATCGGCATCAAGTCACGTGGAACGGCGTGCCGACGCCGAAGACCAGCTACTCCGGCAACGGCATGTATCTCGTCGCCAACAATGGTGAGGTGACGATCGTCGGCGGCGGCGGCCAAGGGGCGGTGTCCAGAGACCTCGAGTTCGTGTTCTGGGTGCGGCAGTCCTGTCCCGAAGTCGAGATGGTG
>JAYUCN010000777.1:0-3377 GCA_043740335.1 Planctomycetota bacterium | reverse complement strand
TCGACGAGCGCGCGGAAGACGAGGCGGCCGATGCGACCGAAACCGTTGATGGCGACCCGGATGGCCATGACGAGGTAAGCTCCAGTAGGTTGTTGCGGCGGAAAATGGCCGAGCAGTCTACCGAGAAGCCCACCCGAGCCCAATGGACAGTTTCGCTCGCCTGCTGGACGCCTGTTCCCGATGCCTGTGCCGCTTCGAGAATCTCGTCGCCGATCGTCTGGTGCTGGCAGCGGTCTCGGGCGGGGTCGACAGCACGGTGCTGTTGCTTGCGTTGGCGCGCCTGCGGGCAGATGGGCGCCTCATGGGTCCGCTGCACGCCTGCCACGTCGACCACGGCATCCGCGCCGACAGTCGCGACACGGCCCAACACGTCGTCGACCTCTGCGAACGGTTGAACGTGCCGGTGACGGTGCGTCGACTCCAGTTCGACCGCGAACGCCCGAGCGAGGACGCGCTGCGCGAAGGCCGATACGGAGCCTTCCAAGAAGTCGCTCGCGAAGTCTCCGCGGGCCTGCTCGTCACGGGCCATCATGCTGACGACAACCTCGAGACCGTGCTGTTCCGCATGCTGCGGGGAACGGGCCCGCGCGGCCTCGCCGGGATCCCGGAGGCGCGCTGGTTGGGGCGTGGCGAGCACCGACTGCTGCTCGTGCGACCGCTGCTGCGAACGCGACGCAGCACTCTCGAAGCGCTGCTGCGGCAACTCGGCGAGCGGGCCCATGAGGACAGCACCAACCAGGATCCTGGTTACACCCGCAACCGCCTTCGGCTCGAGACGATCCCCACGCTGCGACGCTCGCTCGGCATCGGCCTCGATGTTGCCTTGATGACGGTCGCGAGCACCGCGCGCGCCGCCAACGAGATCGTCGAGGCAAACGGGTTGCGCATCTTGACGCAGCGCGCTCGTCACAAATCCGGATGGCGGCTCGAACTCGACTTGCGCGGCATCGACGAGAACGCCAAGCCATTCGTGGTCGAAGCGCTGCGCCAGGCCTACGTCTGGTTGCATGCGCACGGCGAAGCGCCGCCCACGAGTTGGCTCGACCGCGCCGTGGCGCTGCTCGACAAGCCGGGCGGCAAGCGGGTCGCGGGCCGTGGCGGTCTGCTCGTCGAACGCACCCGAGACGGCCTCCTCCTGATCGATCCCGACCGGGCCGGCCCACCTCCTCGCACCCATGATGGCGGGCAACTGTTTCGCTCCGACGGCGGCCGACAGCGGTTTGGCGCCACGGAATGGTGGCTCGATGCCTTCGAACATCCCCTGCCGCCGCTCGTGCCATCGCCGGACGACGCCGGTCGCATGCGTGCGCTCGTCGATCCGCGCCTGCTGCCGTTGCCGTGGCGTCTGCGCACACGCCGTCCCGGCGACCACTTCCGACCGCTCGGACATGCGCAGCCCATCGCTCTGCGCCGCTTCCTGCAAAGCCGCCACGTGCCGCGCTTCGACCGCGACCGCTTGCCACTGCTCGTTGACGGTGACGACCAGATCCTCTGGATCCCCGGTGTCGAGGTCGGCGAGCTCGCGCGCCTGCAGCTCAACACGCGACGCACGATCGAACTGGTCGCCGGCTGCGCCTGAGGGGACCCGGGCACACGCAACGGGCCGAACGGGCGCGGCAGGGTGTTGCTCACGGCCGGCAAGTGGGATCGACCCCTCGCAGCCGCTTCCCGGCTCTGCCATACTGCGGCACCCCTCGGCACGACCCCTGGAACCCGCCACGTGCGACTCACCGTCGAGACCGGCCCGCTCGCCGGCACCATAGTCTCCCTCGACCGCGACCACCCCACGCTGCTCGGCAGCGGTCCCGACTGCGCCATCCGCGTGCAGGAGGCCGGGGTCGCCGCGCAGCAGGCGGTCGTGAAGGCCCTCAAGGACCAGGGTTTCGGCATCAAGGCGCTGGCAGCCGGACTGCGCGTGAACGGCGCCGCGGTCGAAGCCACTCCCCTGCATGACGGTGACGTGATCGAACTCGGCACGACGCGCATCGCCTTCGGCCAGCTCCAGAAGCGCGGCCTGCCGCAGATCGGGGGCTACCGCATTCTCGAAGAGGTCGGTCGCGGTGGCATGGGCATGGTCTACCGCGCCGAACAGGTGAGCCTGCACCGCGAGGTCGCGCTCAAGGTCCTGAACCGCGACCTCACCCAGGATCCGGCCTTCGTCGCGAAGTTCGTGGCCGAGGCGCGCGCCGCTGCCAAGCTGCAGCACCCGAACGTCGTGCAGGTGTTCGATGTCGAGCACGATGGCGACACCTACTACATCGCGATGGAGCTCATGCACAAGGGCTCCCTCGAGGACTGGCTCAAGCAGCAGGGTGCGATGCCCGTCGACCGCGCGCTGCGCGTCATCGCCGACGCCGCTGCCGGACTCGCCTACGCCGAATCGCTCGGCATCGTGCACCGCGACATCAAGCCCGACAACCTCATGCTCGACCAGCATGGGGCGGTCAAGATCGCCGACCTCGGCCTCGCCCACACCGAGGCCTCTGCCGACGAGAAGGCGATCGGCACGCCACACTTCATGGCACCCGAGCAGGTGCTGCGCAAGGAGATCGACCACCGCACGGATCTCTACGCCCTCGGCTGTACGTTCTACCGGCTCGTCACGGGCAAGACGCCGTTCCGTGGCCAGTCGGTCAAGGACATCCTGCGCGCGCAGGTGAAGGACGACGCGGAGCCGGCGCACAAGGCCAACCCGGACGTGCCCGCCGAAGTCGGAGCCATCATCCAGAAACTGATGGCGAAGGAGCCACAACAGCGCTTCCAGACCGCGAACGAGCTGCTCGAGCAACTCGATGTGCTGCTGCAGCCGCCAGCCAAGAAGGGCCTGTGGATCGCCCTCGCTGCCGCCGGCGTGCTGGTTGCCGGTGGCGCGATCTACTGGGGGGTCAACAAGCCCAAGGACATCGAGACACGCACCGAATACACGAACAACCCCGAAGCCGCCCGCCTCGCCAAGGAGAACGAGCAGCTCAAGACGTCCGTTCGCGAAGCAACGGCCACCATCGCCCTGCTCACCGCGCGCACAGCCGGCCTGGCCGACCGCGAACTCGCCTTTGCCCTCGATCGCATCGCGGCCGAACACGGCGGCACGCAGGCGGCAATCGATGCGACCCAACGCGCCCAGCAGCTGCGGCGAGACCTCGAAGAACGTGGCCGGCAACAGAACCAACGCCGCGTCCAGGTCGCGGACCACCTCGCCACCCTGCGCCAGGCGATCCAGGCGGCGAATGACGCCCACGACTTTGCCGCCGCCATGCGTACCCTTCTGACGCCGGCACCCGCCGATCTGCGCAACGAGCCCGACCTGGCCAGCGGCGTTTTGAAGCTGCGCGAGCAGGTGTTGGCGACCGCCCGCGAACACCTGAAAACGCTGCGCG
>JAYUCN010000776.1:0-3377 GCA_043740335.1 Planctomycetota bacterium | reverse complement strand
AGGCGCTCGTCGCGTGCGTCGAGCTGCGCACCGACGATCAACAGCGCCAGTGCACACAGCGCCTGCACCTGGTCGCCACAGCCGCCATGGCCGTCGAGGAATGCAACCAGCAAGCCGGGCAGACGCGCCAGCGCTTCGGGCCCGAGCACCATGCAGCTCTCCACCAGCACGGCGAACGTGTCCTCGAGGCTGTCTTCGCCGCCGTTCCCGGCGAGCTCGGGCAGGCACAGCAGCGTGCAGCAGAACGCCCGCGCCACGTGGTCGACGGCGAGGCCTTCGTCCCAATGGCGCAGCGCCAACACCTCGTGCGGATGCCATTCGAGTGGCACCGGGATGATGCCCGTGTGCCAGATGTCGAGCAGCACCGCGAGGTGGTCGTTGCGATCCTGGCCGTAGTCGGCCTCGGCGATCGACACCAGCGTGGGCTGGTCGATGCGCGCGCGCAGCCACTCGAACAACGCGGCGACGTCGCGCTGCCAGCCGAGCGGCGACGGCCCCGGTGGCGCCAGTTCGGCCGGCGTGAGGCCACGCGGCCCGATCGCCGCGGAGTCGTCGTCGGCACCGAGCCAGTCGCGGAAGGCACGCGCCAGCTGGCGGCGCTGGACCGGCGCTGTCACCAGCGGCCGGGCCTGCTCGAGACAACTCCGCACCTCGTCGTGGTCACGGTCGAGCTTGCGCGTCGAGTCCGCGAGTTCGAACCACTCGTCGAAGGTCGTCGCCAGCGACCGTGCCTTCAGAAGGCAGCCTCGGATCTCGTGGAGGTGCGAGCCCGCCGGCTCTTCGTGGCTTGCCCAGCCGGCGGCGAGGATGAGGCATGCCTGCATGTCGGCTGCCCCAGCCAGTCCGGCATCGAAGCATGCGCGTGCCCGGGCGGAGTCATCGAGCACGTCCTTCCAGGTGTTGGCGACAGTCCAGTAGCTCGAGCCGTCGGACGTACCCTGCTCCGGGTCGGCAGCGGCGAGGCGTTCCGCTTGTTCGACGAGCCGCACGGTCGCGTCGCGATCCCCGAGCAGTTCGGCGAAGCCCTGCGCCAACGAGCAGAGGTCATCGGCCGCGGACGCGCGCGCACAGCCTGACTCCAAGCAACGGCGCACCGACGTCGTGTCCTGCAGGAGCTCGGCGTAGCCCTCCGCCAACAGCCGCCATTGGTAGCCGCGCGTTCCTGGTTGTGCTGCAAACGTCGCCTCCAGTATTGCCAGCGTTCGCACCGCCGCCTGCCGATCGCCGAGCTGGTGCAGCCACGTCGCCGCGGCGCGGCGGTAGTCCCAGACGCCGTCGTCCGAGCGCTGCAGCCCGACCGCGAGGCAGCGCTCCGCCGCGGTCCGGTCGCCAGCCACGGCCCAGGCGTCGGCGATGCCCAGCCAGTCGGAAGCGTGGCGCGCAGCGCCCTCGGCCCGCTCGAGCAGCGTGTGTCGCTCGACGCTACTCTTGGTGGCGACAGCCTGCTGCAGCAAGTCTGTCGCCGTTGCGTCTGGCTTCATGGTTGCTCGCGTCCACCAGGGTGCTCGGGAGCCGCGGGGGGGATGCGTTCCTTGGCAGCCGATCATGCTCTTGCTCCTTATCGGCCTGGTCAAGGCACGCGAGAAACGAGACGCATGTCCAAAACGCACCGAGCACCCGAACCGGTGCGCGATCAACGCCACGGCGGCGAGCGCCAGGGCTGCGCTCGCTCGCACCACGATCTGGTTTTCCTGCAACCGTCGGCCGTTTCGGTGCACATAGCTCCCGGCGCGTGTGCGCGGCCAAAGAGGACCCTGTGCTACCATGCCGACGATGTCGAACGGGCCGATCACGACTGCCGAGCAGCTCGGTCGCCTCAGCGAGGCTGGCTGCCACCACGAACTCGTGCGCGGGGAGTTGCGTCGCATGAGCCCCGCGAGCCCGTTGCACGGCGGTTGCCATGCGGCTCGCCCGGCGCCTCGCCAACCTCGTCGAGCAACACGAACTCGGCGCCGTATTCGGGGCGGAGACGGGATTCGTCCTCGCGCGCGACCCAGACACCGTGCTGGCACCTGACGTCGCGTTCGTGCGCACGGATCGCCTGCCGGCGGTGGCAGTGCCAGGTTTCTTTCCGGGCCCGCCCGATCTCGCGGTCGAGGTGCTCTCGCCGAGCGACAGCGCGGCGGAAGCCGCTCGGAAGGCCCGGAGCTGGGTCGCACACGGCACGCGCCTCGTGTGGATCGTGGATCCCGTTGCCAGGTCGGTGGCCGTTCATCGCCCGCGGGCCGATGTGCGCGTGCTCGGCGTCGACGACATGCTGACCGGCGGCCAGGTCGTGCGCGGATTCCGCGTCACGGTGAGCGATCTGTTCCCACACGGCTTCCTGCAACCGTAGGCTCCTCGACGGTCCGGCGTCCCTCCACCCCGGCACGGACCACCGCGACCGCCGAGAGTCGGCAATCGGCATCTGACCTAGCGAACGCATGCCTCCAGCATCGTCTGCAGCTTGCCGTGGTCGAAGCCGAGGATCTCGATCGTGGCCGTGACCTTGTCGTCGTTGACGGCCACCGCGGCCCCGAACACCGCGTCGAACAGCTGCTGCAGCTCCTTGCTCTGCTTCATCGGCGCGGGCAGTTCGCGGCTCACCTCCGCCTTGCCCCGCTGGAGCAGCTCCTTGCCTTTCACGAGCCATGCCTCGGCGCCGCCTGCATTGCGCGCCGTGACCGTCAGCACCAGCTTGCAGGCATCGCCGAAGGTCACCTCCAGCTCGGCGCCTTTCGCCGGCGGCAGTTCTAGGAACGCGAGGGCAAGCCAGAGCCTGCTGTTCGGCGGGATCACCACGCGGATCGCGGCGCCGGTGTCGCGCAGCAGTTCCTTCGCCAGTTCGCGGCGCGGCCTGCCCATGCCGCAGCCGGTGCTGGCCTGCACGAAGTCGCTCTCGACCGCCAGTTCACCGCTGCGCAGCGGGTTGTCCGGCAGCGGGCTCCACTCGTCGGGCATGGTGACGTTCTGCCAGCCCTCGCTCTCGAACGAACCGGCAGCCGCGAAGGTGATCGCCACGGGCATCTGCTCGTCGGCCTTGACGGTGATGACGACGCAGGACTGGTCGAACCGCCCGTTGCCGAACCGCAGCGCCAGACCGAACGGCATCTCACACACGACATCGGCCATGCGCTCGGCGCCGCGGCACAGCGACGGCGTTTGCCCGCCGCCGGCAGCGAGGATGACGCGGGCGATCATCAGCATGTTGATGCGTCGACCGAGACTGGTGAGCCAGCTCAGATCGGGCAGCCGCTCGTGGTTGACGATGACGCAGCCGTCGAAGGCTGCCGGTAACAGCACGTCGCCGGGGTCGAGTCGGCGCCGGGGCTCTGGTGCCGAAGCACCGTGCAGCACTGCAATGGCCGTGAGCGCTCGCTTCTGCAGCGGAACCGGCG
>JAYUCN010000775.1:0-8201 GCA_043740335.1 Planctomycetota bacterium | reverse complement strand
AACGCAGGCCCTTGCCGACGCGGTCGCCACCGCGCACGAGCACGGCCTGGAGCGGCGTCTGCACGATCGCGAACAGCGGCCGCAGCAGCGTCGACAGGCCATAGCCGACGACGAGCCACGGCTTCTTGTGCCGCTGTCGGTCCGACAGCCAACCGCTCGCGAGCTTCATGGCCGCGACGATCCCTTCGCTGATCCCCTGCAGGAGACCGAGCTGCAGCTTGCTGGCGCCGAGGCCCGCGAGGAACACGGGCAGCAGCGGCACGATCATCTCGCTGCTGAGGTCGGTCAACAGCGAGACGGCGCCGAGGGCCAGCACGGTGCGCGGCAGCGGTGCTCGCGCAGCCCGCGTCACAGCCCGACGAGCAGGCGCGCGTAGTTCGATGACGTGATACCGAGCGCGTTGCCCGGCGGATCGAGCACGAAGTACTGCGCGAGCAGGATGGCGCCGATCGTCGACGGCGCGGTCGGCACGAGCACGCTGTGTTGGCCGATGCCGAGGTTGTTCGCGAGCACGGGCTCGAGGAACGCGCCGGGGAAGTACAGCCGGCAGCCGGGCGCGCCGATCACGGCGAGATCCATGGGGAACGGCGGGCGATTGTCGAAGCCAAACGCGAGCAGCGCGATGGCGGGCGCGGGCGCGTCACTGAGCCAGAACGTCGGTTGCCCGCCGGGCACCGGCGCCCCGGTGACGCCGAGCAGCGGCGTCGAGCCGGCACTGCCGGCGCACGACTGTCCGATCAGGCTGGTCTCGGCGTGGTCGGCGCAGAAACGCAGGCGAGGAGCAAGCGTGGCCGTACCGATGGTCGGCACGATGATGTCCCGGCCCACGACCGCCGTGGCGACGTAGGAGGTCGCGATCTCGCCGTTCGCGTTGCTGCCGCCGGACTCCACCAGGGGTGCTTCGCGCACCACGATTTCGATCAGCACGTTGCCGTGCCCGGGCACGAAGTAGAACGGCGTCTGCAGGCCGAGCGGCACCCACGCGGGGCCGATGCCCTCGAGCCAGGTGTGGTCACGCACGACGAGGACGTCCTGGAGCGGCGACGTGATGTTCGCGGCGAAGGTCGTCTGCAGCTGCGCCACCGCGCTGTAGCCCATGCGGATCGTCAGTTCGGCGATCTGCCGTCGTTGCCATCCGGCCATCACGCCGACGCTGACTTCCCGGATGAGCAGCGGCACGTTCTGGAAGACCGTCGCCGGCACCAGGACGTGGCACCGCCGATAGTCGGAGAAATGGAAGAGGTCGAAGCCCTGGTTCGGAGGGCCCGCCGCCGGATCCGTCGTGTACACGTGGACGCAGGTCTGCGCCGCGATGCGGCCGGACAGCAGGACGAGACAGAGCAGGAGCAGGGACTTCATGGGGAACCTCGAGACGCCTCCCCCGCCCGCGCCACGATGGCGCTCCACACCGTCGCCAGCAAGCCCCTCACACCTTCCAGACCAGGCCGCGCCGGAACAGCCCCGCGAGCACTGCGTACCAGCCGAGCACCCATAGCAACGCGAACGTGAGCGACGCGAGTTTCGGGTCGCCGATCGGCAGCAGCACGTCGCGGAAGAACCATTCCTTGAGGACCACCTGCTTGCCGTCGACGGTCACCTTGAGGAACGAGCCGACGATGCGACCGAGGATGCCGCTGCCGACGAACACGAGCAGCGCGTTCACGCCATAGACCTGCAGCGGACGCGCGAAGCGACGCCACCCCCGCACTTCGAACGCCCACACCGAGAGCCCGAGCCCTACGGTCGCGATGCCCGCGGTCCACACCGCGTAGCTGCTCGTCCACAGCGCCTTGTTGATCGGGAAGAACCAGCCCCAGCAGGCACCGGCTGCCATGAGCAAGGCCCCGCGGCGCAGCAGCGTCGCGACCTTCACGGCGAGGTCGTCACCTTCGCTCAGCACGCGCCCCGCGGCCACGCCGAAGAGTGCCGTCGCGACCGCGGGCATCGTGCTGAGCAGCCCTTCGGGGTCGTAGAGGCCGCGCTTCCACACGTGATCGCCGAAGATCGTGCGGTCGAGCCAACCGGCGAGGTGGTCGCTCATGCTGTCGAGGTCCGGCATGCCACCGTCGGGCGTCGGACAGAGAACCAGCAGCGGCCAGTACACGACGAGGCACAGCAGCAGCACCCACCACTGCGTGCGTTGCTTCGTGAACAGGAACAGCAGCGCCGCGATGCCGTAACAGACGCCGATGCGCTGGAGCACGCCAGGGAACCGCGTGTGCAGCAGCGGATCGAAGAGGTGCTCTCTCTTCTCGGCGAACGTGACGAGCGGGAACGCCGACAGGAACATGCCGAGCAGCACGAGGATCACCACGCGCTTGCCGATGCCGAACACGAGCGGTCCGCGCGGCACGCCGTTCTGGAGCTTCTTCCGGAACGCGGGCACGATCGCCACGCCCGCACAGAACAGGAAGGTCGGGAACACGAGGTCGGTGAACGTGCAGCCATGCCACGACGCGTGCCCGAGCGGCTCGTACTGGTACGTGGGCCCCCATCGACCAGGGTTGTTGACGAGGATCATCGCCGCGATCGTGAGCCCGCGCAGCGCATCCAAGCCGAGCCAGCGGCCCGACGTCGCCGCCACACGCTGCGGGGTCGCGTCGCTCACTTGCCGAGCGCTGCCCGCACGCTGCCGTCGTGGGTGAACAGGAGCGTGCGCGCCGTCGGCGGATCGACCTGGTGCTCCAGCACGACGATCGCGGCCTTGACCTCGCCGTCGCATTCCGCGAGCACGCGTTCCGCAGTCGACAGATCACAGTCCGTCGCCTGCGACACGATGCGCACACTGCGCGCGATGAGTTTCCGGTTGGTCGCCTGCAGGTCGACCATGAGGTTGCCGTAGACCTTGTGCAACCGCACGAACGCGCCCGTGCTCAGCATGTTGAGCACCATCTTCGTCGCCGTGCCGGCCTTGAGTCGCGTGCTGCCCGTCAGCACCTCGGGCCCCGTGATCACTTCGATCGGCAGCTCGGCCGCTGCCGCGACCGGGCTCTGCCGGTTGCAGACCACCGCGATGGTGAGCGCCCCGACCGACTTGCCGTGCTGCAGGGCGCCGACGACGTACGGCGTGCGGCCGCTCGCGGCGATGCCGACGACGATGTCCTTCGGTCCGAGCGGGAGCGCCTGGAGGTCCGCAGCCCCGAGCACCTCGCTGTCCTCGGCACCTTCGATGGCTTTGAACAGAGCCCCCGGCCCGCCGGCGATGAGCCCGACCACCTGCTCGGCAGGCGCCGAGAACGTCGGCGGACACTCGGCTGCATCGAGCACACCGAGGCGCCCCGAGGTGCCGGCCCCGCAGTAGACGAGCCGCCCACCCTTGTGCATGCGCTCGGCGATCGCATCAATCGCATCCGCGATGCGCGGCAGCGCCGCCGCCACTGCGTCGGCGACGCCGCGGTCCTCGGCGTTCATCGCTGTCACGAGCGCCAACGTCGACATCGCGTCGAGTTGTTCTGTGCGCAGGTTGCGAGCCTCGGTCGTGAGGGACGAGAGATCGGGCTTGGTCATGGCCGAAGGGCCGCAGTATAGCTCTGCGCAGAAACGGGCCATCCATGTCCATCGGTTCCCTCGATCTCGCCATCGTGCTCGTCTACCTGCTGGCCACGGTCGCCGTCGGCTGCTGGGTCGGACGCGGTGCTTTGGGTGCGAAGGACTACCTGCTCGGTTCGCGGGACCTGCCGTGGTGGGCGCTGCTGCTGTCGATCGTGGCGACGGAGACGAGCACCGTCACGTTCCTGTCGACGCCCGGCATCGCCTACGGCGGCGGCTTGCCGGACACGACCGGCGACTTCCGCTTCCTGCAGTTGCCGTTCGGCTACCTCGTCGGCCGCCTCGTCGTCGTGCGCTGGTTGCTGCCGCTCTACTTCCGCGGCGAAGTGTTCACGGCCTACCAGGTGTTGGCGGAACGATTCGGCGGCACGGTGCAGAAGCTCGCGAGCCTGCTCTTCCTCGTCACGCGCACGCTCGCCGACGGGCTGCGTCTCTACCTCACGGCCCTCGTCGTGCAGGCGCTGCTGCCCGTGTCGCTGCCGGTCGCCGTCGTCGGCATGGGTGCGGTCACGATCGTCTACACGTACTTCGGCGGCATGAAGGCCGTGGTGTGGACCGACGTGCTCCAGTTCGTCGTCTACATGGCGGGCGCCATGGTTGCCTTCGTAGTACTGCTCGGTGGGCTGCCCGGTGGCTTCTACGAACTGAGGGAACTGGCTGGCCAGCCGGAGCGCGCGCGCCTGTTCGACTTCTCGTTCGTGCGCGACAACTCGCTCGTGCTCGACAACCCCTACACCTTCTGGGCCGGGCTCATCGGCGGCGCCGTGCTGTCGATCGGCAGCCACGGCGTCGACCAGATCATCGTGCAGCGCTACCTCGCGGCCAAGAACCAGCGGCAGGCAGGGCTCGCGTTGTCGCTGTCGGGCGTCGTCGTGCTGTTCCAGTTCGCCTTCTTCCTGCTGCTCGGCATCGGCCTCGCGGCGTTCTACGCGCATCACGCCCCGGAGCAGCCGTTCACGAAGAGCGACCAGGTGTTCCTCGACTTCATCGTGAACCACACGCCGACGGGCGTGCTCGGCCTCGTGCTCGGCGCCGTGTTCTCGGCGGCGATGTCGACGCTGAGCAGTTCGCTGAACTCGTCGGCTTCGGCGCTCGTGAACGACATCGTGCAGCCGCTGCGCGGGCTCTGCGCGAACCACCCGAGCAGCCTCGGACTGGCGAAGGCCGCGACCCTGTTGTTCGGCGTGCTGCAGATCACCGTCGGCATGAGCGGCCTCGGCGGCGGCGCCGTCGTCGGGCAGGTGCTCGGCATCGCGTCGTTCACGACGGGCATCCTGCTCGGCGTCTACGCACTCGGTACAGCGACTCGACACGTGCGCCAAGGTCATGCCGTGGTCGCACTCGCCGTCGGGCTATCGGTCGACTGCGGGCTCAAGTTCGGCGTGCCGGGCGTCGTCGCGGCGTCGGGGCTCGCGTGGCCGTGGTACGGGGTGGTCGGCAGCGTCACGACGTTCGTCGTCGGCCTGCTCGCCGCCGCGGTGCGGCCGCACCGCGCCTGATCTGCCGTCGGGCAGGCGTGCACGCACTGCGGCCCTTGCCGGCCACGGCGACTGCGGCCAAGATGCCGGCATGAAGTCGATCCGTCTCTCGTTCCTGTCCCTGGTCCTGTTGACTGGTTGCGGCGCATCTGTCGGCACCGACGCGGGCGACGGCGGTGCGGCACCAGCCGCCAACGTCACGGCCGAAAAGTCCGAGTCCGGTGGCTGCTGCGGCGGCGCCGATGCGGCCGGTGGCGGTTGCTGCGCCGAAAAGGCCGCAACGAAGGACGGGGCCAAGTCGGAGAATGCCGGCGAGTGCTGCGGCGCCTGCGCACCCGAGGCCGCGCCGAAGCCGGCAGCAGCGCAGAAGCAGTGACACGCTTCGGCGCGCCGCGGTGATCGTCGCGGCGCCCGCGGGACGGATCGCGCATTCCTGCCGGAGGTCTGACGATGGCTGGTGGCATTCACGCTGCAACGGTGCCGTGTGCCGTGTGCATGTGGGACTTCGGGACGCTGACCGCAGCCATGCGTACGCGCGAAGGCGTCGAGAGCGACACGTACGTGTGCGAGAAGGGCCATTCGTTCGGACTCGACTGGTCGAGCGGTCCTGCTCGCGAGCCGCAGTGGCCGCCACCGGCCGAACTGAGGGACGCGCTGGCCAACGAGGTCGATCCGTCATGATCGCGCCATCGGCTCGTTCGCGCGTCGCCGCCGCGTGCGGGATCATGGCAATACTCGCTGCGTGCGGCACCGCCATCGAATCCACTGCACCAGGAACCAACATGGCAGAAGTCGTGATCATCGCCGTCGGGGAACGACCAGGACCACCGCCGCTCATCCGACTGCTCGTGGACGTTCGCGCCACCAACCCCGCAAACGAGGCGTGCTGGGTGCTCATCCAGCAGGCGTTGCCGAGCCGGTCCGGTGGCGTCGACGCGTTCCACCAGTTCACCGTGGAGCCGGTGACGTTCGGCCGCTTCTTCGGCACGGGTGGGTTCTACGCGTTCGCACTCGCACCGCACGCGAGCGTGACCGTGCGGAACCTCGAGCTCGGCTGGTGGAACAGCGGTAGCACCGAATCACCGCCGCCGGTCGACGTGCACGTCGCGAGGGACGTGGCGCTCGGCGGCGAGGCGATCGCGAGCTGGTTCGACGGGGTTCCGGTCGTTTTGGGAAGTGTCGACGTCGACGCCAGCAAGGCGCGTCATGTGCACACGCGGCGGGCGGAGCGCGAAGTCGCAGTCGAGGTCACGGGCAGCACGACGGCGCGCGTCGTGATCCAGCCGCACGAACTGCCGCGCGGGGCGACGCCTGTGGGCGACGGCATCAACGAGGTGGCGGAGTGGCGCTCCGGGTTCCCGGTGCCGCAAGGAGCCCGCAAGGACGCGAGGCGCGGCGGCGCGACCTCGCTGGCCCCGGGCAAGAACCAGGTGCTGGAGGTCTATGAGGTCGACGCGGGCATCGACGTCATCGCGAGGTTCTTCGCTCGCCACCTGCCCGACGCGGAACGCCAATCGAACGGCGAAGCCGTGAAGTTCTCGCGCACTGGCGGCAGCGTCGATCTGTTCCCGGTCGGCCCGAGGACCCGGCTCGAGTATCGATTCGGGCCGGATCGACCTGCCGTCGCCAGTCCCCGCTACACGTTCCTCGACGGCAACAACAACGCGTACGAGATCACGCCCACCGCGATCCGGTACGTGCCGGTGACGCCCGAGCAGAGTTCGTCGGGTCGGTACTCGGGCGGCACGCCGAAGACGATCGCGATCGCAGAAGACCGGTTCCGTCACGTCGAGGCGCTGATCCAGCAGGTGCTGGCCGACACGGCGCACCACTTGACCGACCGACCGAAGGGCTGCGGCACGATCGTCGACGGCGAGAAGCGGACGTTCTGCGGCGCCGACTCGCCGCATCTGATCAGGCTCGAGCAGGAACTCATGGCGCTGCTGCGACCCTGACCACCGCGTGATGGTGCGCGAGCCTCGGCGCCGACCGCCCGCATGCAGTTCCGACCTGCCAACTCGGAATTGCATGGCAGAAACGAGTCCTGGATTCGCGATTGCTGGCGCCACCCAATCGCAGCGGCCTCTACGCGTTCGAGATCAAGCCCACAGCCCGGCTGCGCGACGAGGATCCGGCGGCAAGGCTGACACCCGACACCTGCGCGCGTCGAGGCCACGAACGTCCGTACTCGTCCCCGAACATCGCACCATGCGCTAGCATCCGCGCCCACATGACCGCGCGCACACGGGGCCTGCAGTTCGCCTTCTGGTCCTGCCTGTCGGCAGCCCTCGTCACCGCGCAGACCGGCATCGCCCCCATCACCCGCACGGGTGCCGACGTACTCGCCGCCGATCACTGCGCATCCCTGAAGGGCCGCAGCGTCGGCCTCATCACGAACCACACGGGCCGCACCGCGGACGGCCGCCGCACGGTCGACGTGCTGCACACCGCCACCGACGTGCACCTCAAAGCACTGTTCTCTCCTGAGCATGGTTGGGTTGGTGTGCAGGACGAGAAGACCACCGACAGCAAGGACGGCACGACGGGCCTGCCCGTCTTCTCGCTCTACGGCGAGACGCGCACCCCCACCGACGCGATGCTGGAGGGCATCGACACGCTCGTCTTCGACATCCAGGACATCGGCTGCCGCTTCTACACCTACGTGTCGACGATGCGGAACTGCCTCGAAGCCGCCGCCGCGCACCAACTGCGCTTCGTCGTGCTCGACCGCCCCAATCCGATCGGCGGCGTGCGCATGGAAGGGCCCGTGCTCCAAGACGAACGCCGCGACTTCGTCGGTGCGCATCGCATCCCGCTGCGGCACGGCCTCACGGCCGGCGAGCTTGCGCGCATGATCACAGGCGAGAACGGCCTCGCCGTCGACCTCACGGTCGTGCCGTGCGAAGGCTGGCAGCGCGCCGACCTCTTCGACCGCACGGGTCTGCCCTGGATCAACCCGTCGCCGAACATCCGCTCGCTCGACGCGGCGCTGCTCTATCCCGGCACCGTGTTCTTCGAGGGCACCAACCTGAGCGAAGGACGGGGCACCGACGCGCCGTTCACGCTCATCGGCGCTCCCTGGCTTGGCGACATTCGCGAAATCGTGGCCGAACTCAACGGGATGCGCATGCTCGGCGTGGCCTTCGAGGCCACGGAGCGCATGATCGATTCGGG
>JAYUCN010000774.1:0-8223 GCA_043740335.1 Planctomycetota bacterium | reverse complement strand
ACCTGCTCGGCTTCGACAGCCCGCGCAAGGCGCTGCTGACCGCCGTCAAGGAAGCCATCGACAACAGCCTCGACGCCTGCGAGGAGGCGCGCATCCTGCCCGACATCGTGGTCAAGATCTCCCGCATCGGCACCAGCGAGAAGCAGTTCACGATGACCGTCGAGGACAACGGCCCCGGCATCGTCAAGGCGCAGGTGCCGCACGTGTTCGGCCGCCTGCTCTATGGCAGCAAGTTCCACCGCCTGCGCCAGAGCCGCGGCCAGCAGGGCATCGGCATCAGTGCGGCCGGCATGTATGGCCAGCTGACGACGGGCGCACCGGTGCGCGTGCGCAGCAAGGCCGGCAAGAAGGCGATCCCGCTCGCGTTCGAGATCCGCATCGACACCGCCAAGAACCGCCCCGACGCGACCGACAAGGTCATCGAGTGGGAGAAGGACCACGGCACCGAGGTGTCGATCGACCTCGAGGGCGAGTACCGCCGGGGCCAGAAGAGCGTCGAGGAGTTCCTGAAGCTCATGGCGGTGGCCAACCCGCACGTGCACCTCGTCTACACCGACCCGGATGGCCACGTCACCGAGTACCAGCGCGCGACCAACGAGCTGCCGAAGGAAGTCGAGGAGATCAAGCCACACCCGCACGGCGTCGAGCTCGGCATCCTGCTCAAGATGATCCAGGAGAGCGAGAACCGCACGACGAGCGCATTCCTCCAGCAGGACTTCTCGCGCGTGGGGCCGACCGTCGCCAAGGACCTCTGTGAGAAGGCCGGCATCAAGCCCGAGACCAACCCACGCCGACTGGAGACCGCGTCCGTGCAGCGGCTGAAGGCAGCGATCGATGCGACCAGGATCATGGCGCCACCGCTGTCGTGCATCGCACCGATCGGCGAAGACCTCATCATCAAGGGTCTCCGGAAGGAGGTCGAAGCCGACTTCTATGTCGCGACGTCGCGCAAGCCCGTGGTCTACCGAGGCCATCCGTTCGCGATCGAGGTCGGCATCGCCTACGGCAAGCCGGGCGACACGCTGCACATGACCGACAGCGGCAAGATCGTCGAGGTCGCCACCAAGAAATCCGAGGACGAAGTGCTCATGGGAGCTGCCGACGAGCCGATCCGCTTGATCCGGTTCGCCAACCGCGTGCCGCTCGTGTTCCAGCAGTCGGCGTGCGCGATCAGCAAGGCAGTGATCGCGACCAACTGGAAGAACTACGGCATGCAGCAGCCGCGCGGGGCGCTGCCGATCGGGCCGATGGTCGTGTTCGTGCACATCGCCTCGGTCTGGGTGCCGTTCACGAGCGAGTCGAAGGAAGCGATCGCGAGCTACGACGAGATCCTCGAGGAGCTGCGCCTCGCCCTCATGGAGAGCGGCCGCAAGCTCGGCATCCACGTGCGCAAGGGCAGGAAGCTCGCGAGCGAGTTCAAGAAGCGCAACTACATCGAGATGTACATCCCGCACCTCGTCATCGCCTTGAAGGACATCCTCAAGCTCGATGAGAAGGCGGCCAAGAAGGCCCACGAGAACCTGACGACCGTGCTCGAGAAGTCGCGCAAGTTGTGACCTGCGGCCCCGCCTCACCCACCACACACAGCTTTCCCCCAGAGTCCCATGGTCAAGAAGTTCACGCCCAAGGTACAGCCGAAGAAGAAGGAGCGCGGCCCGCTCAGTGACCTCGACAAGGTCACGCTGCGCGAGATCAAGAACTGCGCCGTGCACGTGCACGAGAAGATCGACCAGCAGGGCAAGCCCGAGCTGAAGTTCCCCGACCGTTCGCTCAAGAACGCGCGCTACGACCGCAAGGACGGCTACTTCGTCATGGGCCGCTCGCGCGTCGAACGCACGCTGACCGTCAACACCGTGAAGTCCTTCACGCAGACGCTCAAGATGATGGCGCTCAGCAAGCAGCTCGTCGACGAGGACGACTTCGCCACCAAGCGAGAGGCGTACTACGTGTCGAAGAACTGGGAGGAGGCCAAGTTCGACGAGCAGCCCGAGTCCGACGCGACCATGGACGACATCGAGGCGCTGTTCTCGCTCGAAGGGGTGATGCGCGAGCACCTGCGCTTCAAGGCCGACGAGCACGGCGGCAAGGTCGCCGGCCAGATGATCGTGCTCGATCGCGAGCGCGACTCCGGCAACACGCTGCGCATCGACTGCACGAAGTTCGGCTCCGCGTCCTACGCGATCCCGACTTCGGTCGAGCACCTCGGCTTCGAGACCAAGGCGAAGTTCGTGCTCGTCATCGAGACGATCGGCATGTTCGAGCGGTTGAGCCAGCACAACTACTGGAAGACCGCGAACTGCATCCTGATCGGCACCGCCGGCGTGCCGACGCGCGCCACGCGCCGCTTCGTGCGCAAGCTCTCGGATGCGCACAAGCTGCCCGTCTACGCGTTCAACGACTGCGATCCGTACGCCTTCAGCAACATCTACCGCACGCTGAAGGTCGGCTCAGGCAATGCCGTGCACCTGAACCAGTTCTTCTGCGTGCCCAACGCGCACTTCCTCGGTGTTTCGCCGCAGGACATCGTCGACTACGAGCTGCCGACGCACGCGCTCAAGGACGTCGACATCAAGCGCGCGCAGGACATGCTGAAGAACGATCCGTTCTTCCAGGCGCACAAGGAGTGGCAGAAGGCGATCGAGATGATGCTGAAGTCGGGGCAGCGCGCCGAACAGCAGGCGCTCGCCAAGCACGGCTTGAACTTCGTGATCGACGAGTACCTGCCGGCGAAGCTCAAGGACGCGAACAAGTTCCTGCCGTGACGTCGAGACTGGGCGGTCGCGAAGGACAGCCACCTTGGCGGCCATCGGCGCTACGGGATGCGCGAGCCGATGCCACGGGGCTCCGCGCCGGGTCCCGAAATCCGCGCAGATTCTGCTACATTGTCGCGCAGGCCGTGCCACTACGGGCATGGCAATCCTCATGGTGACATCCCCCCGTGTTCCCGTTCTGTGCGCAGGCGACCGTCTGACGCGCGACGAATTCGAACGGCGCTACTCGGCGATGCCGGACCTGAAGAAGGCCGAGCTCATCGAAGGAGTAGTGCACATGGGTTCTCCCGTCAGTCTGCGTCACAGTCTGCCACATGCCAATCTCTGGGCCTGGCTCACGTACTACCGCGAGGTCACTCCCGGAGTGATCGCGGCGGACAACACGACGGTCCGGCTCGACCTCGACAACGAACCGCAGCCCGATCTGCTGCTGTGCATCCCTGCCGCCGCGGGCGGCACGTCGCGTGTCACGGCCGACAGCTACCTCGAAGGGCCACCCGAACTCGCGATCGAAGTGGCGGCCAGTTCGGTCAGCTACGACCTGCACCAGAAGCTCGGTGCCTACCGGCGCAACGGGATCCAGGAGTATGTCGTGCACCGCGTCGACGATGGCGAGGTCGATTGGTTTCTGCTCGAACACGGCACGTACGTGCGGCAGCAGCCGGACGGCGACGGCCTCCTGAAGAGTCGCGTGTTCCCGGGGCTGTGGCTCGATGTCGGCGCCCTGCTGCGAGGGGACCTGCAGGCGCTGCGCAACACGATCGAACGCGGCCTCGAGGGTTCTGCGCATGGCCCGTTCGTGCTGCGGCTCGGCGCACGGTGAAGGTACCTCCCGAAGCGGACAAGGCATTGGCCACCTTGCAGTCCGCCGCCATTCGGTTAGGGTCCGAACCGATGGGCGAGATCTCGAACTTCGATCCGTTGTCGCCGCAGGCTTACCTCGCGGATGAAGTGCGCTCGCCTGCGCGTCGCGAGTACGTGGGTGGCTTCACCTACGCCATGGCCGGCGCCACCAACGCGCACAACCAGATCGCGACGAACACGCTGATCGCCCTCGGCAATCGCCTGCGCGGTCGCCCGTGCCGCCCCTTCAACTCCGACACCAAGGTGCGCGTCCGACTGCCGTTCCAGGTGCGCTTCTACTACCCCGACGTGTCTGTGACGTGCCGCCCCAATGCGCAGAGCGACTCGTACCAGGACGAACCGGCGGTGGTCGTCGAGGTCGTTTCGGCGGCGACGCGGCGCATCGACGAGGGCGAGAAGTGCCTCGCCTACGCGACGATCCCCTCGCTCGCGGTCTACCTGCTGGTCGAGCAGGACTCGGCGCAGGTCGTGGCGCTTCGGCGCGTCGACGGCGTGTTCGTGCGCGAGGTGCATGCGGGATTGGGCGCAGCCGTCCCGCTGTCGGAGATCGGCTGCGACCTTCCGCTCGCCGAGGTCTACGACGGTGTCGAGTTCGCTGCGGGTGCGTGACCCGCCGCAGGCAGCAAGAGTCTGACCACCTGTGAGAGCGCCTCGCGCTGCTGCCGCTCGGTCATCATGATCAACGACGCAAGGTCACCATCGTCCGCCTGTCCCAGCGCACGGAAGTAGGACGCCTGCTGCTGACGCATCACGACCAACGGGAAGGCGTTCCCGCCGATGCCGACGAGCGACGCCAGTGCGCGAGCCACTCTCCCGTTGCCGTCCTGGAACGGATGGCTCTGCGTGAACCGATGGTGCTCCCCTTCGCCGCTTCCCGGGCCGATGCGGAACCGTGCGGTGCCGCAGCAGCCGGCGAGCGGCGTCGTCGTCTGCCCGGCCCACCCCGCACCCGCATGAAGTCCGCCAGCCAACCGACTTCCCCCTCATCGAACGCATCGCGCGCCGCGCCTTCGCGCACATGATCGCGATGATCCACGTCGCCAACGAACGGTCCGGAGAGTGGGCGAATCGTCGGCAAGAACGCTTGGAGATGCCGGCGTCAGGATTGCGGGTTGACGGGGTTCCGCACACGGGGATGGTGGGGCGGTGGGTCCCGGGTAGTCTGAGACGCAGTTTCAATTCCCTACACCCATGCCCAGGGCGAGACCTTTGCTTCCCATGAACCCACGCCCCAGTCCCAAGCATCTGATCTTTGCCGCACTGCTGCTGGCCACATTGCCCAATGCGCTGCCCGCGCAAACGCCAGGGTGGAACTGGGCGCCTGTAGCCATGACCGGGACGGTGCCGGGAGCCCGCCACTTCCACGCGATGGCCTACGACAGCCAGCGCGGAAAGACTGTGCTGTTTGGGGGCGTCAACAACGGCAGTCTCTTCAACGACACATGGGAGTGGGATGGCTCCACCTGGGCGCAGGTGTCATTGTCGGGGACGGTGCCGGGAGCCCGCCACCTCCACGCGATGGCCTACGACAGCTCGCGCGGGAAGACCGTGCTGTTTGGGGGCGCCGACGGCAGCTACTTCGGCTACCTCATCAACGATACCTGGGAGTGGAACGGCACCACCTGGGCGCAGGTGCCTATGTCGGGGACGGTGCCGGCACCCCGCTACGGCCACACGATGGCCTACGACCGCCAGCGGGGAAAGACTGTGCTGTTTGGGGGCGTCAACGGCGGCACCTTCTTTAACGACACTTGGGAATGGAACGGCAGCGGATGGGGGCAGGTGTCCATGTCGGGGACGGTGCCTGGAGCCCGCCTCCACCATGCGATGATCTACGGTGCGCAGAGCAGGCAGACCGTGCTGTTTGGGGGCGTCAACAACGGCGGTGTCTTCAACGACACCTGGGAATTCAACGGCAACACCTCGGCGCAGGTGTCCTTGTCGGGGGCGGTGCCGGGACTCCGTTTCGGCCACTCAATGGCCTACGACAGCCAGCGCGGGAAAACCGTGCTGTTTGGGGGCTACAACGGCAACGAACTAAGCGAAACCTGGGAGCTCACCGGTCCGCCCCCCGGCCTTACTGCCGACATCGCCTACACCGCCATTCCAACCTCCGCCACACCGGCCGCCGTCACTGGCCACGCGCTCGCCGCGCTTCCCACCGTCGGCTCACTGCTCTTCGGCGGGACCATCGCGACCCTGCCGCAACCGTTCACCTACATCCTCGACAACACCACTTGGTCGAAGCAGTTCTCGTTGAACAACCCGATGCCGCGCACCGACGCATCGCTGCTGCTCGACCCCACGCGCGCGAACAACCTGCTCTTCGGCGGCCGCAACCCCCTCGGCACCGCGCTCGCGGACACGTGGACTTGGCAGAATAGCCAGTGGAACTACCTTCCGCTCGCCATCACACCCACACCACGCAGCGGCCACCGCATGGTGTTCGACCGCGTCGCCAACGTCGGACTTCTCTTCGGCGGCAAAGACTCCCTCGGCAACGCGCGCAACGACTTCTGGCAATGGAACGGCACTGCGTGGTCGCAGCTGACACCCGCCGCACTGCCGCCCGCGCGTTCGCACCACGGCTTCGCCTATGACGAACGCCGCCAGCGCGCAGTTCTCCACGGCGGCATCGACGGCACCACCCGCATCGACGACATTTGGGAATGGAATGGTTCTGTGTGGACCCAGATCACGCCATCACTGAGCGCCGGCTTCCCATGGACCCCTGGCGCGCGCAGCGGCCACACCATGGCTTACGACCCGCGCAGTGAACGCGTCGTCGTGCACGGCGGCGACGCCGCGAATGGCTGCCAGCAGGACGTGTGGTCGTGGGACGGCACGCAATGGACGCTGCACACCCCGACCACCGCGGTGCCCACCGCGCGCACTGGCGCAGCGCTGTGGCACGACCCGACGGCCAACCAGCTGCGCCTGTTCGGCGGCGGCTGCGGCACCAGCTACACAAATGACCTGTGGGCGCTGTCGCTTCCCGTCAACTCACGCTGGTCGAATTACGGTCAGGGCTGCGTTGGCTCGCTCGGCACGCCGACCATTGCCGTCGTCGCCCCGAGCGCACCGATCGTCGGCACGACGATGAACGTGCGATTGACCAACATTTTCGGTCAGTTCGTGCCAGCGTTCGCGGCGTTCGGCGCGCAGCGCGACACGTTCAGCGGCATCCCGCTGCCGCTGGACTTGACGGCGGTGGGCCTGCCGAGCTGCTGGCTGCAGAACTCGACCGACCAGATCCTGACCCTGACTCCGCCGACCGGCGGCATCGTCAACTGGCCGATCTCGCTACCGAACAACCCGCAGCTGCTTGGCAGCGAGTTCTTCCTGCAGGGCTTCTGTTTCGAAGCGCCCGGCTATCCCCGCTTCGGCTCGATGACCGACGGCCTGCTGCTTCGCCTCGGCGATCGCTGACACCGTGGCGTGTACCAGACACCGCGCGCAGAAGGATCCGCCGCACCGCGGCACACGCATCGGGGTCATACGCGCACAGCACCCGCGACCGCCGCGAACGAAACCGAACAGGCCCTCCGCCGCGTCCTGATGGTCACGCAGGATGTCGACGAGATGTTCGGGCGACAGCAGCGCCGCGTCGAAGCCCTGCTCGATCAGTGTCAGCGTCGCGCTTTCGTTCAATGTGTAGAGACGTTCGAGGATGCCCGTCTCGATGCTCCAACTGCGCACCATGCGCGCCAGGAACTCGCGCAACACGCTCGCTCCCGGAAGTCCGGTCCGTCGCTTCTCGAACACCGTCAGCAGAGCATCCAACTCGGGGAAGCGGCGCCCACGTAGCTCTGCGGGCAGGTCCGAGATGGGCTGCCACTGGTGGCCATTGCGCCGTGGATCAGGCATGCACAGATGGTCGCACCTCCCCCATCGCGGTGCAACGCAGGCGCCCGACCTCTCGGCCGCGGCGATGCTCGATCCGCACGCTGTCGCCGATCGACAACAAGTTCACGTTAGCATGCCGTCATGTCGAAGAGTCCTGCCCATCCCCGTCGGCTGCCTTGCCTCCTTTTGCTCTTCGCGCTGATGGTCGGCACGGTACGCAGCCAGGTGGTTGCAGGGGAAGTGCGCGGCTTCGCCGGCGAACTCGCGGGGGCCGCGGTCGTGCGGGTGTTCGATGCACAGACCCGCAGAGTCGGCGAGGTGCTGACCGATCAGAACGGCCGGTTCGAGTTCCTGGGCAACGTGCCGATCGGTTCGATCGAGGTCCAGATGGAGGGTGTGTCCATCGAGGCTCCGGTGCAGAACGGCGGCGACCGCGCCATGCGTGTGTCCTTCGTGGGCGTGCGGTTCTTCACCCTGCGAGGACACGTCGTCGATCCGGGCGGCGCGCCCGCCGCCAACGTGGATCTCGTCTGTCGCGACGACGATGGCAAGTCCCTGTGCACCATCACAACCGATGCACGCGGTGCGTTCGCCGTGCGCATGGGCGCGCCCGTGACCGACTTCCTCGTCGACCCGTTCGGCTGGCAGCACGTCGAGTCGGGCCCGTTCGCGCAGGATCGCGGCGTCGCCGTCGATCTGCGACTCGTGCGCGATCACTACTTCTGCCTGCGCGGCAGCGTGC
>JAYUCN010000773.1:0-8224 GCA_043740335.1 Planctomycetota bacterium | reverse complement strand
CTCCCCATGCGACGGCAACTCGTGCCGCCGACGGCACTTTCTGCCGGCCCCGCACCCGGCAGGTTCTGCCACCCGCAGCAAGCCTTCGCCGCGTGCGATCACCATCCTCCCATCGCAGTGAGGCAACCCGCTTGCCCCTGGCGGTTGGCACGCGCCGTGCTCCCCAAGAGTGAGGGAAGCGAAGGAACTGCGGCGATGCTCACCAACCTACCTGGACGTGTCGAATCGGACCCCATGGCGGTGCCCAAGGCGGCCTCCATGGCGATGGGCCGTGACAACTCGTTCGAGAATGTGCTGCAGCAGGTGGTCGATGCCGACGAGACCCGCGTCGTAGACGCGGAACCGATCCCGTCGACGGACAACGCCATCGCCGCCGAGTCGGCTCCTGTCGAAGACCAGGCGCCTGAACAGCAACCGCAGACTGCGGATCGCGCGAACGACGACTCCACCCATGCAGGTACCGCGGATCCGCTGGCCACGAGCCACGCGGCCGGTCCGGACGCCGAGGTCACCGAAACAACCCGACGGGGAGAGCCGGAGCGGCAGGCAACTGCAGGCAAAGGAGCCGACTCTCCCCGCCCTTCTTCCCCGACCGTCGAGCCGCTGCTCGCTACGGCCCTCCAGTACACGGTAGCAGCGCGCGTGGCGACGACCGCCGAACCGGCGAACGGCGTGTCTGCGATCGGTGGCGCGCGCACGGCCGGCGAGGCCCCGACGCGCGGCATCGACGGCCCCATGGCGCGGCCCGGCACGCCATCGCGCGCGCCCGCCGTCGCCGCCGGCTATCGCACGAACAGCGCCGCGTCGGCCAAACTGCTCGAGCAGACGCGCGACTCGATCTTCAAGCAGATCATGATGAAGCTCACCGGCGATGGCGGCGAGATGCGCATGCGCCTCGACCCGCCCGAACTCGGTGAGCTCGATTTGCACCTCGTCGTCGAAGGCGGCAACAAGCTGAGCCTGTCGATCGCGGCGGAGCGCCAGGATCTGGCACACCTGCTGCAGCGCCACCTCGACGAGCTCAAGCAGACGCTCGAGAACGCCGGCCTCGAGGTCTCCTCTGCCCAGGTGCAGACGCGCAGCGAGTTCGCCCGCGATCGCCAGAACGAACGGACCGCGCCCGAACACCTCGCCGAAACCAACACGCACACCGACGAACTTCCACGAACTGCACGACGCGGCGGCTACGTCACCGCCGAGGGCCTCGATTTCTGGGCCTGAGAGAACCACCCATGACCACTGCCACTTCGAGCATCACTTCCCCGAGCAGCACCGGCGGCACCGGCGTGCTGGCGACGACGAGAGCCAGCTACGGCGACAACCCGTTCCTGAAGCTGCTGACCACGCAGCTGCAGAACCAGACGCCGCTCGAGCCCGTCGACAACGCGAGCTTCATGAACCAGATGGCGAGCTACACGAGCATGCAGGAGCAGCGCGACCTCAACAGCAACATGCTCAAGCTGCTCGATTTCCAGGGCGTACTCGCGCGCGTGCAGGGGCTCGGCCAGGGCAGCGCCCTGCTCGGCAAGGAAGTGAGCTACGCCGGCGAAGATGGCAAGGAAGCGAAGGGCAAGGTCGACTCGGTGTTCGTCGCCGAGACCGGCGACGTGCGCTTGCGGCTCGACACCGGCAAGGAGATCGGCCTGCGCGAAGTCATCGGCATCGCCGAAGCAAGCACCGCCGCGGCACCGGCCACGCCGGCCACGCCGCCTGCATCGACGACACCGCCAGCGACGAGCTGAGCCCTGACCGAGACAAACGCCGCACCAACCGGGAGCAAGGAACCATGGTCAGCACCGCACTCTACACGGGCCTGTCGGGCCTCCGCGTCCACCAGAACTACATCGACGTCATCGGCAACAACCTCGCCAACGTCAGCACCCCGGGCTTCCGCGGCTCGCGCGCGACGTTCAGCGACATCCTGAGCTTCACCGCGCGCAGCGGTTCGGCCCCGAACGGCAACTTCGGCGGCCTCAACCCACTGCAGATCGGCCATGGCGCGATCATGGGATCGGTCGACATCGACACCAACCAGGGCACCTTCCAGGACACCGGCCGCGCGATGGACGTCGCCCTCCAGGGCCGCGGGTTCTTCACGATGACCGACGGCCTGCAGACCTTCTACTCGCGAGTCGGCGCCTTCGGCGTCGACGCCGACCGCAAGCTCGTCGATCTGCGCAGCGGCCTGCGCGTCGTCGGCAGCTCGGGCAACGACATCACGGTGCCCATCTCCGACACGCTGCCCGCGGCGCGCACGACCAAGATCGACTTCCAGGGTAACCTGCCGGCGCGCGTCGGTGGCCCGCTCGAGGAGATCCTCGAATCGAACGCCGTGCTCAAGCAAGGCACGTCGGCGCAGAAGACCGCGACGGCGGCCGGTGCCGCAGCTCCGCAGTTCGACCTCACCGCGTTCGCCGGCAAAACGCTGCTCGTGTCGGTGAACGGCGGCGCCCAGCAGACCGTGACGTTCGCGGCTTCCACCTTCGGTGCGCCACCGACCGGCCCCGGCCCCGTCAACGCCTCCACGGTCGCGGCGGCCTTCTCGCTGCAGGGCCTGCAGGTCACGGCCAACGACGTCGCGGGAACCATCGCCTTCGGCACGGTGCGGCTCGGCACCAACGCAACCCTGAAGTTCGACGACGGCCCTTCGTCCGCCGGCCTGCTGTCGGCGCTCGGCCTCAACGCCACGCTCGTCACGGGCACCGAGACCACCGCCACCGCCACCACCGACCTCGCCGCACTCACCGCCCGCAGCGCCGCCTACGTGAACGGCGACAGCATCACCGTCAGCGGCACCAACCCGGACGGCTCGGTCTTCTCGGACACGTTCCTCTACGGCGCCGCCAACGACGGCACGACCCTGGACGACATGATCGACTTCCTCAACACCACGGTCGATGCGACGCAAGCGCGCGCATCGTTGACCGCCGACGGCAACATCCGCCTCGCGGCGCTCGAGAAAGAGGAAGCCTCGCTGAGTCTGTTCATCGGCGATGCCGCCGGCAACACGGGCCGCAACAGCTGGCCGAACTTCGAACTGGCGCAGGACGGCACCGGACCGGACACGGCCGTGACCTCGATCGACGTCGTCGACGCGCAGGGGCGCACGCACCCGGTGACGATGACCTTCACGCGCAGCACGGTCGATTCGACCATCTGGGACCTGCAGGCCGAGATCGACCCGACCGAAGGCAACCTCACACAGAGTTCGATCGGCCAGATCCGTTTCAACGACAACGGCTCCTTCAACGTCATCGGCGGCGGCACCAACTCCCTGACCTTCACCTGGAACGGCATCAGCCAGGCCCAGACCGTCACGGTCGACCTCGGCTCCTCGGGCCAGTTCGACGGCGTCGCCATGCTCGGCAACACCGCCACCGTCGCGGCGGTCAACCAGGACGGGTTCACGGCCGGCACCCTGCTCAACGCCGGTTTCAACAACGACGGCCAGCTGCTCGGCTATTACAGCAATGGCCAGACCCAGGTGCTCGACACGCTGCGCATCAGCATGTTCAGCAACGAGGGCGGTCTCGTGCGCACCGGCGACACGATGTTCATCGAGTCGCCCAACTCCGACGATGCGATCGCGACCACGGCAAACGCCGCGGGTGCCGGCCTGGTGCGCTCGGGCCAGCTCGAGAACAGCAACGTCGACATCGCGCGCGAGTTCGTGAACCTGATCGAAGCCCAACGTGGCTTCCAGGCCAACTCGCGCGTCATCACGACGACCGACGAGATCCTCGCCGAACTCATGAACATCGTGAGGTGATCGTGACCAGCTACGGGGAAATCGCCCTGGTCCGCGGCCTCTCCTTCCTCGCCGAGAAGCAGGCGGCGACGGCCAACAACCTCGCCAACGTCGACACCACGAGCTTCAAACGTCGTACGGCGATCGCGAAGGAGTCGACCCAGGACTTCCAGACGCTGCTCGACCGCAAGTTGCCGACCGTCGACTACGTGGAACGATCGGACCTGGAGCGCGGCGTCCTGCGCGAGACCGGCAACCGCTTCGATGTCGCGATCGACGGCCCGTACTGGATGCGCGTGCAGGACGACAAGGGCGGACGCTACTTCACGCGCAACGGCCAACTGCAGCTCTCTACCGACGGCCGCCTGGTCACGCGCGACGGCCTCACGGTGCTCGACCACAACAATCAGCCGATCCTCATCGGGGCCGGCGAAACGGCGCCCACCGATCTCAGCATCTCGCCGAACGGCACCATCCAGAACCCGACCACGGGTCAGACCTGGGGTCCCATCGGCGTGGTCTCGTTGCCGCACGCCGACGCGCTCACGCCGATCGGCAAGAGCCTCTACCAGGACCCCGAGAACCAGAAGACCACGCAGGCCGCCGACGGCGTGCAGCAGGGCTTCCTCGAAGGCAGCAACGTCGACAGTCTGCAGGAGCTCGTGCAGATGATCTCGGTCGAGCGCACGTTCGCCGCCACACAAAAAGCCCTGTCAGGCATGAACCGCCTGCAGGAGAACCTGATCGCCAACATCCTGAGGTGACACAACCATGCTGAAGAGTCTCTACACGACCGCCACGGGCATGAAGGCCCAGCAGACCATGGTGGACATGATCGCGAACAACATCGCGAACGTGAACACCGCTGGATTCAAGAAGTCGCAGGCTTCGTTCGAGGACCTGTTCTACGTGACACTGCAATCGCCCGGTCTCGCGCGCGGTGCTGGCGACTCCGCGGTGCCGATCGGCACGCAGATCGGTTCCGGCACGCGCCTCAACGGTACCACCAAGGTCTTCACGACCGGCACGCTGGAGATCACCGAACGCAACCTCGACGTCGCGATCGACGGCGAGGGGTTCTTCTCGGTGATCCTGCCCGACGGTTCGACCGGCTACACGCGCGACGGCGGCTTCCAACTCAACGCCGACGGCAAGATCGTGACGGGCAACGGCAACATCCTGCTGCCCGAGATCACGGTGCCGAGCGACACCCTCGAGATCTCGATCGACCCCGAAGGTCGCGTCAGCGGGCGCACGGCCGGCAGCCCTGACTCCGCCACGTCGTTCGGCCAGATCACGATCCATCGCTTCATCAACCCATCGGGCATGCTCGCCGTCGGCGCCAACGTGCTGCGCCCGACCGAAGCTTCCGGCGCACCCATCACCGCCACGCCGGGAACGGCCGGTCTCGGTCTCTTGAAGCAGGGCTTCGTCGAGCGCTCCAACGTCCAGATCGTCAACGAGCTGGTCAACCTCATCGTCGCGCAGCGCGCCTACGAAGTGAACAGCCGCGCCATCCAGGCCAGCGACCAGATGCTGTCGACGGCCACCAACCTGTCCCGGTGATCCGTTCGCCTCACGTCGGCGTCCCTGCAGGAGGAGAGTCATGAACATGCTGTCATCCATCTTCGCCGGTCTCGTCGTCGTCTTCGGCGGCGGCGACGGCGAGCACCAGAAGGCGCCGATCATCGTACGGCTGCGACCCGCCGTCACCGTGCGCGGCCTCGACGTCACCGTCGGCGAGCTCTGCGAGTTGGTGCCAGGGGACGGGCCCGCGATCGCGCTGGCGCAGGTCAAGTTCGGTCCGGCCCCTGGGAACGGCTACGCGCGGACCATCGCGCGCACCGAGATCGTGCAGACCATCGCCGCCGCCGGACAGGACGTGACGCTGCTCAAGTTCGAAGGCGCCGACGAAGTCGTCGTGCAGGCGGTGACGGTCGAGGTCTCGAGCACCGAACTCCTCGAGGTTGCCACCACGGCGCTGCAGGCACAGCTCGCCGTCGAGGGCGGCGACGTCGAGATCGAAGCGCCGAGCAAGCTTCGCCTGGTGCAGGCGCCGCCCGGGCGGCGCAGCCAGGAACTGAAGGCGCGCGTGCGCGGCACCAGCACCGGCCCGAACTCGGCCGTCGTCGACGTCGAAGTGCTCGTCGACGGCGAGAGCCACAAGAAGGTGCCCGTGCAGTTCAAGCTGCAGCGCTACCACCCGGTGCTGAAGACCGTGGGCGCGATCCGCGCCGGCACGCCGCTCGGCGCCGACAACCTCGTGCTCACGCGCGAACCGATGGCCCAGAGCACGGGCCTGTTCCTCGATGCGATGACGCAGGTCGAAGGACTCATCGCCGCGCGCAATCTGCAGGCCGCCCAACGCCTCACGCTCGCCGACGCCTCGCCGCCGGCCCTGATCCACAGAGGGGATGTCGTCACCGCCGTGCTCACGCGCGGCCGCGTCAAGGTCACGACCAAGGCGATGGCCAACCACGACGCGCCGCTCGGCGGGCGCATCACGCTCTCCAACCTGCAATCCCGCAGCACGCTGACCGGTCTCGTCACGGGGCCTGGCCTCGTCGTCGTGCAACAGTGAGGTTCCCCATGCGTCTACCCATCCTGCTGCTCCTGTCGCTGGCGGCCCCCGCCCTGGCCCAGAACCCCTACGTACGTTCCGGCGCCAACATCGCCGTGATCGCCGACCTGCGCGCGCGCAACGTCGGCGACATCCTCACCGTCACGATCCAGGAACAGCACAGCGTCAAGAGCGAAGACAAGGTCGAACGTCGCAACGACACGAGCCTTGCGGCGCGGGTCGAGGCCTACAGCCTCGGCGACGCTGCCTTCAAGGCCAACGTGCTGCCGAAGCTCGAGATTCGCAAGGAGCAGGACTTCAACGGCGAGGCCAAGCAGAACTCGGGCTCCGACGTGCGCGCCAGCATCGCCGTGGTCGTCGTCGACGTGCAGCCCAACGGCAACCTCGTGATCGCCGGCGCGCGCAGCGTCACGGTCAACGACGAGACCCGCACGCTGCGCATCAGCGGCCTCGTGCGTCCGCTCGACGTCACCTCGAACAACACCGTCGGCAGCGCGCAGGTCGCCGACGCCCGCATCTCGATCGCCGGCGAAGGCGCGAACACGCGCCAGGTCTCTCGCGGTCCGGTCGGCCAGTTGTTCGACACCCTGATCTGGGCTGCCTGGCCCTTCTGAGACCCACGCCCATGCGCTTCGTCCTCTTGCTCGCCTGCCTCGGATCGCTCGGTACTGCGGCCGCCCAGGATCCGCTGCCGCCGCTGGTGCCGCCCGAGCCTGCGGTCCTGGGTCCGCTGGCCCCGAATCCAGCCGCCCCAATTCCAGAAGCCTTGCAGCTGCAGCCCGTCCTGCAGAACAGTCTCGGCGAAACGGTGCTGTTGCCGCGCATCCGCAACATCACGCGCCTGCACAACAGCATGCCGCACCAGCTGATCGGCATCGGCATCGTCGCCGGCCTCGCCAAGACGGGATCGAGCGACCGCGGTACGCGCCAGGCGATCCTCAACCTCGTGCGACAGCACGGCCTCAACCTGACCATCGCCGACGTCGTCGGCGGCACCACGGCCCTGGTCTCGCTGACGTGCACGCTGCCGCCGTTCGCCAAGCAAGGCCAGGCTCTCGACGTCAAGGTCGAAGTGCTCAGCGATGCGGAGTCGCTGCGCGGCGGCGAACTGTTGCGCGCCGAGGTCAAGGGCGTCGACGGCCAGACCTATGTCGTCGCACAGGGCGCGCTCGTCGTCGCCGGCTTCAGTGCCTCTGGCACCAACGCCTCGGTGCAGAAGAACCCCAGCGCCACCGCGTGGCTGCACAACGGCGGCATCGTCGCGCGCGAAGAAGGCACCTCGTTCTTCAGCGAGTCCGGCGCCCTCGAGCTCCAGGTCCTGAACCCCAGCCCCTTCAATGCCGCCTCGATCGCGGCCGGCGTGCGCACCGCACTCGACGGTTCGTCGGCCCTGGTGAGCGCCGTCGATCCGGCGCTCGTGCGCATCGAACTGCCGGACGAGGCACGCACGGGCGAGAACGCGCTGCGCATCCTCAACCTCGTCGGCAACGTGCGGGTCGCCGTCGAGAACCCGGCCAAGATCCTCATCGACCAGACCAGCGGCACCGTGCTCGCCGGCGAAGGTGTGCTCATCAGCCCCTGCGTCGTCGGCCTCAGTGATCTGACGATCGCGATCGTCGACGAAGAGGAAGTCTCGCAGCCGAACCCCTTGTCGCCGGGCACGACCGAACGCGTCGGCCGCACGCGCGTCGAAGTGCAGAGCAACAGCACCGAGCTCAAGAAGGTCGGGGGCGGCGCCACGGTCGCCGACCTGCTCCAGAACCTGAAGACTCTCGGCTTGACGCCAGCCCAGCTCGTGCTCGTTTTCCAGGCCCTCGATCAAGGTGGCTTCCTGCACGCGATGCTGGAGGTGCGTTGATGGACCAGCTCGGGCTCCAGACGATGTCCATGCATCC
>JAYUCN010000772.1:0-3393 GCA_043740335.1 Planctomycetota bacterium | reverse complement strand
TTGCGGTTGGCGATGGCGCCCTGCTGCTGAGTGCGGCGTCGGCCCCGGCCTGGCCAGCGCCCGCGAACTTCGAGTCGTGGTCCGAGGACGCGCGTTGGATCGCGCACGGGGCTCACCTCGGCGATCTCGTCGACGTGCAGCGGGCGTGCCTCGGCACCTTGCGTCCAGTCGTCGTGCCGGCGGCGAGTTCCGTGGACGAGGCACGGAACGGCGTGGAAGGGGAACGCGATCGTCTGGCGGCGCTCGCGGTGCTGCACGATCACCTGGAGCCAGCGGCTGCCGTGGACGTGCCACTCGAGGGTTCCGTGCTGTCGGGTTGGACGGCGTTGCAGGCGGGCCTGCGGGCCGCAGCTGCCAGGCTGCACGCTCTCGGAACGGACGCGGCGGCGCATGCTGCCGGGCAGGCCGTCGCCGCGACGTTCCTTCCTGTCGGCGCGCCGACTGCCATGCTGCAAGCAGCGCTGGGCCTGCCGGCGGCCGACGGGGTGTCGTTGCGCGATCCGTCCGCGGCGAGCCTGCGCGCGCATGCCATCGATCCGACCTTCTTCAGCCAGACACCGCCGGTCTTCGCGAACCTGCCGCTGCCGCGCCAACGCATGGGTGAGTTGGAAGACGTGGCTCAGCTGCCGGCGGCGGCGCGGTTGCGAGAGTGGTGCGCAGCCGACACGCCACGAGCGGTGGCGTTGCGGGCGCGGTTCGGTTCACGCTGTGCGCGCGTGCTCGTGCAAGCGCTCGGCGCAGCTCCGTTGTCGGCCGCCGAGAGCCAGGCGCTGCGGGAACTGGTCGATCCGTTCGTGCTCCGCGAAGCGGGATGCGTGTTGCGGCGACGTGGGGCCGTCCGCGAACTCCTGGCGCTGTGGCGTGGCGATCTCCCGATGCCCACAGCACTCAACGACCTCCTGCGGGGCGCCGTCGAGGATCGACGAGCACTCGCCGCCGCCTTGCCCGGACGGCGCGATGCCGGGACGTACGGCGTGCTTGCAGATCTCCTGGTGGCGCCCGAACACGAGCTGCGGAGTCTTGCTGGCGCCGCGTTGCGGCAGATCGCGGGGGACCGCGTTCCGTACGATCCGGATTGGCCGAGTTCTGCACTGAACCAGGCAGCGGATCGCTGGCGTGCGCTGCATAATCGGAACCCATGACCGAGGTCTCGGTAGCGGCACTCGCCGACCTGGTTTCTGGCCGACTCATCGGCGACGGTTCGCGCCGCATCACAGGCCTCGGTGACCTGCGCACCGCGGGCCCGGATCGCATCGGCTTCGTGCGCCACGCCCGCTACCACACCGCCGCCAGTGCGACCCGCGCGGGGGCGCTGTTGTCGGCCACCGAGATCACGACGACGGCGAGCCAGATCGTGGTCGCCGACGTCGATGTCGCCTACGCCAAGGTGGCGCTGCTCTTCCATCCGCTGCCGAAGGCGTGTGTGCATTCGATCCACCCGACCGCCGTCGTCGATGCAGCCGCCGTTCTGGAGAGCCCGGTCCAGATCGGGCCGCGGGCAGTCGTCGGCAGGTGTCGCATCGGTTCTGGCACGGTGGTCATGGCCGGGGTGTCGATCGGCGACGGTTGCACCATCGGGCGCGATTGTGTGTTGCACCCGAACGCAACGATCTACCACGAGGTCCAGCTCGGCAATCGCGTCATCGTGCACGCCGCCGCGGTCATCGGCAGCGACGGTTTCGGCTACGCGCGCGAGGGCACGACGTGGCTCAAGGTGCCCCAGCTCGGCGGCGTCGTCGTCGAGGACGACGTCGAGGTTGGCGCGGGCACGGCGATCGACCGGGGCACGCTCGGCTTCACGCGCATCGGCGCCCGCACCAAACTCGACAACCTGTGTCACGTCGCGCACAACTGCGTGCTCGGTGCCGATGTCATGATGGCCGCCGGCGGCAAGGTCGCGGGCTCGACGACGATCGGGGACCGCTGCGTGTTCGGCGGCAGCGTCGGCATCAGCGGCCACCTCGAGATCGCTGCCGATGTGCGCCTGGGCGGTGGCACGATCACCTTCGAGGATCTGCCGGAACCGGGCGACTATCTGGGCCACCCGATCATGAAGAAGCGTCAGTTCCTGCGCCTCATGCGCATCCTGCGCGGTATGGTCGAGAAGTCCGTCGAGAAGTCCGGCGAGTCGACTACGCAGTAGTCGGCGGCAGCCAATCGCGCAGCCGGGCACCGACGGCGGCGCGGATCTCGTCGCGCGCACGGCGGTAGGTCTTCGGTTCGCCACCGTAGGGATCGGCGATGTCGAGGCCGTCGGGGCGCAGCATCGCGACCTTGTCCGCCACTTCCGGCATTTCGGCGAGAATGGCGTGACGGTGGTTCTGTCCGAGGCAGTAGATGCGGTCGGCGCGCGCCAGCAGTTCGGGTTCGATGGGTCGGCTGGTGTGGCCCGACAGGTCGAGCTGGAGCTCGGCGGCCACCGCCAGACTGCCCTCGCTGGCGGGCATGCCAGGCAGCGTGCCGGTGCCAGCACTGGTGAATGCCACGCCGTGCGCCAGCACGTCCTTGGCCGGCACACCGAGCGTGCGGCCGGTCAGATCGCGCGCCAGCGCTTCGGCGAGCGGCGACCGGCAGGTGTTGCCCGTGCAGACGAACAGCACGAGCCCGGCCGCCGCCTGCAACACCTCGTCGGCCGAGAGGATGCCTTCGCGCAGCACTTCGAAGCGCGGACCCACCTTGCGCACGATCGTCGATGCGACGCCGAGCAGTGAAGGGCCGTCGTCGACGACGAGGCCCAGCTCGTCGGCGAAGCGTCGGGCGATGGTTTCGGCATCGAGCAGCGGCGGCTCGCCCGCGAGGTTCACGCTGCTGAGCCACAGCGGCTCGCCACAGGCGGCGATCACGCTGCGCGTGAAGTCGTGGGCGGGCAGGCGCACACCGGTCGTCTCGCCAGCACCGGTCGGCAGGATCACGGTCAGCGGGCCCGGCCAGTAGCGGCCGACCAATCGTTGGATACCAGGCGGCACGGTCCGGACGAGTCGCTCGAGGTCCGTGCGCTCGGCGATGTGAAACGTGAACGGCTGCTCGATGCCCCGTCCCTTGAGCGCGCGCGCCTTGGCCACGCCAGCGGCATGGCTCGGCAGTACAGTGAGGCCGTAGACCGTCTCGGTCGGCAGCGCACACAGTTCCCCGTGGCGCAGGCGCGCGACGACCTCGGCCAGGAGCTGGCCGTGATTCGCCAGGCGCAGCGCGTGTCGTTCGCAGGGCATGCATGGTGGACCATAGCGGGTGGTCTGTGGCACGTTCACCAGGTCGTGCGAAACCTCGCCGCAGGCGAGCATTCACCCCGCACGGTGCCTATTGTGCGCAGGCTCCATGTCGCCTCCCGCTCGCGAAGAACGGCTCGCCAGGATCCGGACGCAGCGCTTGGCGCAGCTCGGCACGCTGTTGGCG